>NZ_CM001373.1:1261005-1341633 GCF_000236165.1 Fluoribacter dumoffii NY 23
TGGCTGAACATTGACCCCTGGCTGAACATTGACCCCTGGCTGAACATTAGGACCCGGGTGTAGTTTATGACGAGGTCGAGTAATGGGACCAGGTTGAACATTGGGACCGGGCTGGATGTTAGGCCCAGGTTGAACATTAGGACCTGGTTGAATATTGGGCCCAGGGTGTAGTTTATGACGAGGCCGAGTAATGGGACCAGGTTGAACATTGGGACCGGGCTGGATGTTAGGCCCAGGTTGAACATTAGGACCTGGTTGAATATTGGGACCAGGATGTAGTTTATGACGAGGTCGAGTAATGGGACCGGGTTGGATGTTAGGCCCAGGCTGAACATTAGTTCCGGGTTGTACATTAACACCCGGTTGCACATTTGGCCCAGGATGTAGTTTATGACGATGAATAATACTCGGTTGAACCACAGGACCAGGTTGAACATTAGGGGCAGGTTGAGTACCCGGAGATTGAGAGGCTCCAGGGACTGGATGCACAAGCGCTGGAGGTTGCTGTTTAAAAATCCTAGGCTTATGGTCTGGTACAATTTGCTGAGTTCCATTAACCATACCCTTATTAATATTCCCAGGATATATAGCCTTCAATTCTTTAGGAGTTAATGGCTTGCCTGCATTTTTTTTCAAAAAGGGTTGGGCTTGGGAAAAAGAAGGTGGAGGTGGCGCAGGTTGGGTTTTGATGACAATTTCCTTAGATAGTATTTTAGCAGGGGGCACTACCTTGGCCGGGCCCTTCCCTCCGAGAATACTGAGAGGTTGTGGTACAACTGGTGCAGTATAGGTTTTTACCGCATTAAACAAGATTTGATTAGGGACACGTGCACGTAAATTATTTACTAATCTGGAATTAACAAAATCGTGAGTTGATACAACTGTGAGTGCATTAGCGATGTACCCATTCTTATAATTAATTCTCAGATTTCGATGCCGATAAATATTATTAATGTAAGTAACATCGATAACCGTATTACTTAAATTAATTGCTTTAAAGTAACTTCGGCTAACCTGATAGGGAGGAATGTAGGGTTCTCCAGGTGCTAAAGGAAACCAACCAATTCCGAACCCGCCGTTAAGCATAAATTGCGAATTATTACCCCCAATAAATACAGTTAATGCCGGAGCATAAACAGGACGGGCTCCAATGGGTCCTGGAACCCAACACCAATGGTTTCTAATATATGCCCAACGGCCATAATGAAATGGTGCAAATCCCCAGGGTTGATTATCTACCCAAGTCCAACCCCATAATCCTAACCAAATCCATTGGCCATTTTGATAAGGCGCCCAGTCCTCAGGTACATTATTGGGAAGCCAAACAGGTCCATATAGTTCATCTTCAGACCATGCTCCATAATTTCCTAAATCTTCATATCCTATCACTTCTGTTGAAACATACTGTGTGGAGACGGTACCCGCGATTTTATCCCGTTCCAGGCTCCAGCTCTCGAATCCATCAATTGGTCCCAGGGCGGTACATAGATAACTTTCTAAATTTGTACCTGTAACACTACATGATTGTCCAGAATTAATCGTATAGGATGCATTTTCTCCATATGCGATTCCTTGCCCCACCCTTACGCTCACCATCGTTCTGTCATTTTCTGTGGAGACATCAAAGCGATAGTAACCTGGTTCAGCTATAGTAAACGCTAGGTTCGGAGTATCTACCTCATAAACTTGATTAGAGTTTATCCGTTTAATACTTAAAACAAGGGTGCCCTGTGTAATTTGAAATTGTGCAATTTCATCATCCAGATTCAAAATTTTTAAATCCGATTGACTCCCAATACGCACAGCAGCGCCAGGTAATTGCATTTCAACAGCACTACCTGTATCTGACCATATCTGATCATTTGCGATCAAAGGGCGATTAAGGATTGCTTCTGTCCATTGTGTTTCTCCTGCGGGTAAAAAACTCACTACTCCACTAAGGTAGCTTAATCGGGCAACTTGATCGGGAGGGTCTGCAAAGGTCATACTGGACATGGAAGAAAGCAACAAAAAACATCCTAAATATAATGCAGCCTTGATATTCTTCATTGCAGACCTGTTCATGACAACCTCCGTATTATTTACACTGGTTATACTCCATGTTTCAGTTAAATTGTAGACTTGGTGGAATGCAGTGGAAAAAGGTTACTTAACCTATACTCTCCCAATTCCCACTGCGATTTAGCAAGCCACATACAAATACTTCGACTGCAGCTTTAATGATTCGAATTAAATCATTTCTGACTCAATATCGTCTTTATTGACAATAACCTTTTTATTTCGCTGAGTTTTCATTGGTGAGGAACGTCGTAGTTCCTCATCATTGAAATCATCCACTTTAATCACATCTTGTCGCGCCAACTCAGCTTCTTTTAATTGTTTGGCTTCGGTTTCAGTGAGCAACCCACAAGCCAAGGCTTCATCAATCTGTTCAAGCAAAGTAAGAGATTTTAAAACATTATCTTTCACTGCTCTCATTACCTTTCTTTCCAACTCATCAGCAGCACAGATTTTATGGAAAGCCTCTTCCATACGACCTAAAGGACAATTCTCACTCGCCTTACTATAAACTAAACGAGTCAGACGGGTACGTGTTTCACATGGCTCAATCAGAGTTCGAGCTAACAAGTGGCCTAACTGATCATTAGGTTTATTTCTTAGATTTCCTAGGGGTTTAATAATCAAACGTAGCAGAATGCGTGCCCATCGTGCAGGGAAATTCACAATTACGCCATGCATTGCAACTTCACATTCATACAATAATTGCTGGCAACTCCACTCAACCAAGGGTAAATCAGCTTTGGGCTCACCATCTTCATGAAAACGCTTCAAAACTGCTGAAAGTAGATATAAAGCACTGAGCATGTCTCCAAGTCGAGAGGATAGTTTCTCTTTACGCTTCAGATTGCCGCCCAGAACCATCATTGAGAAATCCGCTAGAAATGCCAAGTTAGCACTGTATTTATGTACGAGTTGGTAGTAACGTTTGACACTACTCACTGGAGCCTTTGACAGATGGGCATCAGTCCAGGCAAAAATGACGGACTTGGAGAAATTGGCAATAATAAATCCAGCATGGGCAAAAAACGCCTTATCAAATTCAACTAAATTATTATTTCTGATGCTTTCAAGCTCCTTAAAAACATAAGGATGGCATCGAATCGCTCCCTGGCCAAAGATGATTAAGCTTCGAGTAAGGATATTTGCACCTTCTACTGTAATAGCGATTGGTGATCCTTGATATCCCCTCCCTAAAGAATTATTAGGTCCGAGACAAATTCCTTTTCCACCGTGAATATCCATGGCATCAAGTGAAATTTGTCTTGCACGCTCAGTAGTATGATATTTTAAAATAGCTCCTACCACAGAAGGTTTCGCACCATTGTCAATTGCAGCTGCAGCCATAACTACACCTGCATCTATGATGTAAGTATTTGCTGCAATTCGAGCCAGTGGTTCTTCTATACCTTCAAACTTTCCAATTGGCTGGTTAAATTGTTTGCGAATGCGTGCATAAGCTCCCGAAGCTAAAGCTGCCGCTTGGGCTCCTCCATTAGCGCTCGAGGGTAAGGATATGGCTCTTCCCGCACTTAAACATTCCATTAACATGCGCCATCCGCAACCTGCCATAGCCACTCCGCCAATCAGGTAGTCCATTGGAATAAATACATTTCGACCTTGTGTAGGGCCATTTAAAAACCCTGTATTCAATGGGAAATGACGGCGCCCTTTCGTGATGCCCGGAGTATGTGCTGGTATTAACGCACAACTGATACCCACATCTTCACCTTTACCCAATAAATTATCCGGATCAAATAATCTGAAGGCTAAGCCAATTACTGTAGCGACCGGGCATAAAGTGATGTAACGCTTGTCCCAATTTAATCGAATACCCAGTACTTTGGTGCCATTAATTTCTTGATAACATACGATACCTTTATCGGGGATTGATGCTGCATCAGAACCTGCATTTGGACCTGTAAGGGCAAAGCATGGAATTTCACGCCCATCGGCCAATCTTGGCAGGTAATAATTTTTTTGTTCTTCAGTCCCGTATTTAAGCAATAATTCGCCTGGGCCCAGTGAATTAGGTACCGATATGGTGGTTGCTGCCGTAATGGAACGTCCATAGATTTTTACTAAAACTGACATTTGTGCTGTGGCAGAGAACTCAAGGCCTCCATATCGTTTGGGAATAATCATCCCCAGGAAGCGATTATCTTTGATAAACTGCCAAATTTCTTCCGGTAAGTCGGTAAGATTATGAGTTATATTCCAGTCATCAATCATCGCACACAAAGTATTTACCGGACCATCAAGAAATGCTTGTTCTTCTTCCGTCAAACGGACTGTAGGTAAATTTCTCAATTTGGAAAAATCCGGGGCGCCACTAAATAAGTCCCCTTCCCAACTGACTGTTCCCGCCTCAAGTGCTTCTCTCTCAGTGGCAGACATCGCTGGCATGGCTTTGCTTACGGTTTTAAAAAAATACTTGGATAATAATGCTCTTCTTAAAGGGGTTAGGGCACCAACGATTAAAGCAAATTCGACTAACAGAAGAATAATTTTGGTCGCCAAGCCAGGGGAACCGTAACAGAAAACAAGAGCACTAAATATAGCAAAGCTAATTGCCCATACTGAAATTGCTGCCTGCCTGGTAAGTAATATCCCCGCAGCGCCAATAACCATGAGCACTAAAATAGCGTGTAGCACATTATTCTCCTTAATTGTTTTGGGCCTTCTGACCACTTGTACTATTTAAGTTTAAACCAGAAATGATTTTTATTATTTGCATTGCCACAATTTCAGGGTATTCCATAGGAAATAAATGGGTGCCCTTGGTTTTATAGCTTGCTACATTAAAATATTTTTTCATGTAACGCACATCCATTTTACCAACCACAGTGCTTTTGTCACCATAAATTAATGCTGCTGGAACTGATAACTTACCCTCATAAGTGGGAATGACATGAGGGATAGTGCGATAAATTTGATATTCAATATGCCTGTCAAAGCGTAAATAATACCCATCCTCTTTATACTCCAGGCCATAGGTAATATAATCATTTAAACAAGCATCCGTAAAGGTTTTGAATAAGTCCCTGGTTTTAAGGTAATTAATTAACTGTTCCTTATTCTCCCAATACATCCGGCGCCCCCGGGTTCTGAATGCCGGTGTCACCCGATCAATGATTCCAAGGGCTTTGGCCAATCGGACCATGCTTGATTTAAAGGTGCCGATTAAAGGAGAATCCAGCATGATTACCATTTTAAATAATTCGGGATGTTCAATTGCGGCCAACAAGTTTAAGACGCCCCCCAAAGAATGGCCTATGGCAATAACAGGTTGATTGGCTTGTTCCTTAATGCTATCAACAACTTCCGATACCAGATTATGCCAATTTTCGCTAACAGGAAAAAAAGGATTATGACCAATTCTGTCAATATAACAGTAATCATACTTTTTCCCGAGACGGTCCAGCATCTGTTTATAGCATAACGCGGGGAAGCCATTTCCATGTGCAAAATGAATTAACTCTTTCATAAAGTCACCACTCGCAAAATTTTATCCTGTAATTACCAATAGGCTAGATCATCCAAATCCACCAAATCCTACTGGACTCAATCATCGTTTATGACATTACGATGCGTCTACTTTCTGCCCGTAGTGAAAAAAGTGCCAAACTGTAATAAGCGATCAGTAAAGCAAATAAAATGAACCCTGATCCCTGGAAAATTGCATTAAATGTGAGCATTATAAACAACAGCAACATCATTGGCGTTCCTGCTGCAATTAATAGCCGGCTTGATTGCATAAAGGTTACACTAAAAGAAAAGAATATACTGGAAAAAACTTGTCCCAAAAATGCTAAAACAAGGAAAAATACAATAAAAATTGAAAAGAATATTGCCACTACCAGAGGATAAATCATCATTTGAGAAAAATATTTCAAATTTCTTATTGAGCTTTGTTCTGCAATCTTTTTTCCATCGAAAACCAGATTCGTTCCTTTATCAAAGGTCTGAACTAAAGGAGTACCTTTACTGGGTTTTGAGTCCTTCATATTAAATAATTTTAGGCTGGGTACCTTAAGAGAAATTTTATTTTTATTGATCAAAATAGTAAGATAAGGATATTCAGCGGGGAAATCGTTGACTTTACCTGTGGTATCAATCAATACCACTACCTGATTCTGATCATTCTTTATCAAGTAAGGCATGGGTTTATCAAAAGAAACCTCTCCATTTTGGATGTAAAACACTGGGATTTTGGATAAAGGATCAGTGATTTGTTCTTTGAACGACTGATTCAAGCTAAAGCCCATCCTTAAAGCAAATGGAATTGAGAATAGAGCTATTGTCAACAAGAGATAGAGAAAAGCAAAACCCCGCCAACGCTTTCCAACATCAACATACAAACGTCGTGAATAAAAAGACATATACAATGCAGACCAATAACGATATACGGGTGTATCTATTGGCTTTAGTTTATTCTTTTCTTTACTCACGCTATTCTCCAATACGTTTTCCAGACTTACGATGAAAAAGATGTAATCTAATTTTAGGTAGCTCAATCCAAAGTTGTCCACTTATAAGTGGGTTATCTGCAGAAACACGCAAATTTATTATCTGGCCATTTTTGATGCATTTTGCCCGGATTAATTTATCTGCACCCATATCATCCACAAACTCCACATGAACTGGAATACCTTGAGGACTTTCCGTACTCAATAAAACATGTTCGGGACGAATTGCCAAAACCAGTTCGTCGGTATCTTCAAGGGGGGCGGACTCAGAAACAGGATAGTCAATCCCCAAGCTGGTTTGCACCCTATTACTGCTTTTATCAAAAATTCCCGAAAAAACGTTCAAAGGATATTGTCCGGTAAATCCAGCCACGAATAAAGTTGCTGGACTTTGATACAACTCCTGGGGTGTCCCTATTTGTTCGACAATACCTTGATTGAGTACAATAACGCGCTCAGCCATAGTCATGGCTTCTGTTTGATCATGGGTTACATATAAACTGGTAGTGTTGAGCTGTTGATGCAATCGTCTAATTTCATGACGCATTTCCGTGCGTAAATTTGCATCAAGGTTTGATAAGGGTTCATCGAATAAAAAAACAGCCGGAGAACGAACTATGGCTCGCCCCATAGCAACTCTTTGTTTTTGCCCGCCTGAAAGCGCCTGGGGCTTACGCTCCAAATAGGGAGTTAAGCGCAACATCTGAGCTGCCGCATTGACCCGATTTTTAATATCTTCCTTCTTATACCGTCTCATTTTTAGCCCATAAGCCATATTTTCAAATACAGTCATGTGCGGATAGAGGGCATAGTTTTGAAAAACCATAGCCATGTCTCTTTTGGCGGCAGGTATTTTATTAACACATTGGTTGTTTATTAAAATCGAACCCGAGCTTATCTCCTCCAAACCAGCAATTAGACGTAATAAAGTAGTTTTTCCACATCCAGAAGGGCCGACGATTACCATAAACTCCCCCTTCCCGATGCTCACGTTGACTTTATCCAGAATTGTTGTCGGTCCAACACTCTTTGAGACTTCAATGAGATTGACTGTTGCCATGCTTACTTTAACCCTTTTTCAAACCAACGCTGCATGAGTAGCACCACCATACAAGGTGGAATGAGAGCAATCAATGCAACTGTCATAATGTAATTCCACTGTGGAATTTGATCTGCCACGCCGGCTAAATATCGAATACCCATCACCACTGTAGCCATTTTGGTTTCTGTCGTAACCACCAGCGGCCAGAGATACTGATTCCAACCATATACAAATAAAATAACAAATAATGAGGCAATTTGGGTTTTGGATAAAGGTAAAACCATATCAAAAAAGAAACGGACAGCCCCTGCTCCATCCAATTTTGCTGCATCAACCAGTTCATGAGGTATGGTCTTAAAAAACTGACGAAATAAAAAAGTCCCTGTTGCGGACACAAATAAAGGTAAAGTTAATCCCGTATATGAATTTAATAGTCCAAAAGAAGCAACCACTTGGAATGTAGGTACAATTCTTACTTCTATAGGCAGCATCATCGTGGTAAAAATTAAGGCAAAACATAACTTTTTAAATGGAAAATCAAAATAAACTAAAGCAAAAGCTGAACCCAGGGCAAAAATAATTTTTCCCAATGCTATGGCCATAGCCATAAAAAAACTGTTCAACAGCATGGAAGTAATAGGCTCTCCTCCCGTAACGGCCAAGCCTTCAGCCATAACTGCTTTGAAATTTTTGAGTAACAAGTTACCTGGAACAATAGGGATGTGGGATTGCATCATCACGCTGCCTTCGTTACTGGCCGCAACAAATGCCAGATAGACAGGCAATAACATCAGAATAACAAAGAAACATAAAAATGCATGCGATAAAACACGAGTGAAATACGATTTCATGCGTAATGAACCTTTTTTTCCAGGTATTTAAATTGGACTAGAGAAACACTGATGACAATAATCATCAAGAGAACCGATTGTGCTGACGAACTTCCCAAATCCATACCTTCAAACCCGTCTTGATATACTTTATAAATTAAATTGGTTGTACTATTCCCCGGACCTCCATGGGTCATCACCTGAATAATGCCAAAAGTATCAAAAAAACCATACATCAAATTCATGATGATTAAGAAAAAAGTGGTGGGTGATAACAGTGGAAAAATAATCTGCCAAAAACGCTGCCATCCAGAAGCACCATCGATAATTGCTGCATCAATTAATGATGAAGGAATGGTTTTGAGGGCTGCCAAATAAAATAAAAAATTATAACTAAACTGTTGCCAACTTGCAGTAAGGATTATCACGGCAAAGGCCTGATTTACGTTATTAACATAATCAAAATTTATTCCGAACGACTGCAAAAAATGCGTCAGCCATCCTAAAGTTGGATGGCATAAAAAACGCCATAATATTGCCGCTACTGCAGGAGCCACTGCATAAGGCCAAATCAATAAAGATTTATATACCCCTTGCGTCCGACCTCTATTATTCACTAATATTGCCATAAGGAGCCCTAAACTCATCGTAAAAAAAGTAACACTGAAAGCAATAATGAAGGTAACTCCAATTGCTTTGCTGTAGATGGGATCCCAAAAGAGATCCAGAAAATTCGAAAACCCTGCAAATTTTTTATGAAGGCCAAACGCATCTGTATAAAAAAAGGATTGCAACAACGCATTACCTGCGGGCCAAATAAAAAACATCAGGGTAACAATAAGTTGAGGGACTATAAAAAGCCAAGCATAAAGAGGTTGATGGTTGAATTTAGCCATTGCCCAATATAGAAAGGGGTCTGTACAAGCATTATATAGGGATGGTTATTTAAGTAAAGTAGTTAAGGGGTCGGAGTTCTTCAGGTACACTTAAATGAAGTTTCTTCTGATGAGATGAGGAGAACCCTTTGACTGGATAAATAATCCCTACCCCCTAACTCAAATGAGCTTACCGATTTGAACTGTGATAAGGAAAAAATCTTGCGCTACGTACATATAGAAAACCCAGGCCCCCACAGTCGATTGGTCATAGAAAATGGATCTAATCCCCAATACAGTGCATCACAAATTTTAGTCAATGTTAAAGCAACAGCCTTAAACCGGGCTGATATTATGCAGCGTTATGGTAAATACCCTCCTCCAGCCGGCGAATCGGATATTTTGGGTTTGGAAGTTGCAGGGGAGGTTGTCGAAGTCGGTGCAGAGGTGGATCAATTCAAACCTGGAGATAAAATTTATGGATTGGTTGGTAGCGGCGCATATGCTGAATTTTGTCCTGTGGAAGCATCGCTAGCACAGCACATTCCTGATCACTGGGACTACACCCTGGCTGCAGCTCTTCCTGAAGCACTAACTACGGTTTACGCCACCTTATTTGATTTGGGGACGTTGAGCCAAGGACAAACATTGCTTATCCATGGGGCAGGAAGCGGTATTGCCTCGCTAGCGATTCAAATGGCTAAATTGACGCATGCACGCGTAATTACTACTGTAGGGACTGACGATAAAATAGATAAGGCAAGGAAGCTTGGTGCCGATCAAATTATCAACTATCGTAAACAAGATTTCGAAGATTTAATCGAAGATCATAGCGTTGACTTAATTGTTGATTTTATAGGCGGCGATTATTTTAATAAGCATCTGCATTTACTTAAGCCTAAAGGCAAACTCATTCAGATTGCATGCCTTAAAGGAAGTACTGTGGAATGTAATTTGGCATTAATTATGCGAAAAAGATTGCAAATTATTGGATTTGTACTCCGTTCCCAATCGCTTGTGGAAAAAAACAAATTATGGTCTGATGCCCATAAATTATGGGCAGACGCCCTGAAAATAAAAAAAATCAGCCCTATTATTGATAGAGAGTTTACTTTGGACCAGGTTGAAGAAGCACAGCAATATATGCAATCCGGCGTACATTTTGGCAAAATTGTTCTTCATGTAGATTGATTTTTTTAAATCTGCAGCAAGTCCACCTCGGGCACTTCGTTTTTTCTCCCCATAAAGATTAGACTTTATTTCAACTTGTCTTTTGGGGAGATGGAGTTTTTTTATCATTCAAGCGCAGAGTACGGTCGAGTAACTGCTCATAGATTGGTCCGTTCGGCGCGAGCTGCAAAACAATAGTCGCGGTAATGCAGGCCATCATCACAGGAAAAATTAAATAATAATTATGAGTCATTTCAACTACTAATACTGCCCCGGTAATTGGAGACCTGGTAGAGGAAGCAAAAAGCGCAGCCATTCCTGCAATTGCAAACATGCCGGGTTGGGTTAAAAAATCAATATGGAGCACTTCTAAAATATGGAACATGGCCAAACCCAGAAGCGTCCCTAAAGAAAGAATGGGAGCAAAAATTCCTCCAGGCACAGACGTTCCATAGCATGCCATTGTTCCAATGAATCGTACCACTAACAGAAAACACAAAAAGCCAAATCCAGGCGACAGGGTTAATGCTTGATGGATAATATCCATCCCACCGCCCACTGCTGCTGGATGATGCACTGCCAGATAACCAATCACGAATCCTACAATCAAAACGTAACATGATTTTTGTTTGGAGGTAAGCTTATCCAGAAACCCCAAAGTTCTTATTAAAGATAGGTTAAACAAGAGTCCTACAAAACCTACAACAATACCAAAGATGGCAAATAACCATAAAGAATCAAGTTGAGGAAATTCAAATACATCCATTGGAATGGTTGCCTGAGGACCAATCATTAAATCAAGAATCACAGTTGCAGTAATACAACAGATAACCACCATACTGAAACTGGTAAACGAATAATTAAACTGGTTGCGCATTTCCTCCATGACAAAGAGAACTCCCGCAAGCGGAGCATTAAAGGCAACAGCTAAACCCGCAGCTGCTCCTGCGGCAATCAAGCTGTCTTTTCTGCGGCGGGTTAAGTTAAACAAACCTCCCAACATTTCTCCCAAGCTACCGCCGATATGGATTGTGGGCCCTTCTCTTCCCAAAATCATCTTCACAGAAAGAGCCAAGATTCCAAAAAAGAACTTTACAGGTAACAAGCGACGCCAAAATATGGTTTTTAAATGCAGTAATGTGCCTTCAATCTCTGGTACCCCGCTTCCTGAAGCCTGGGGAGCGAAGCGTTTCACTGCAAAATATGCAGCATATACCAGAACCATTGAAACCAATCCTGAAATTACCCCTGAGGGCCATCCATGATCACCAAGGAAAAGGAACAAGTTGTCTAACAAATGACTCAACACATCGATTGACAAACGAAATGTAGATCCTACCAGACCCACTATGATACCTAAAACAAAAGATACAGCGTAAAGCATCAATATCTTATTGCGCATTGTCCTAGATCATCCTCATCAAATTGGTGATAATTTTTAGCCCAGCCTGATTCACTAGAGACAAAATGGTTTCAGGATGGAATTGTACCGCATGTATGGGTAATTGCTGATGAGAGACAGCCATCACTACTCCATCGTCACTCATTGCAGTAACCTTCAACTCTTTGGGTAATGCATTCAAACGCGCATACAAGGAGTGATACCTTCCTGCTTTGAACGATTCGCCTAAATCGGAAAATAATTCAGGCTTCCCCTCCACTTTAATAGTTGAAGGTTTACCGTGCATGGGATAGTTCAGTACATCTAAAACACCACCAAAATATTCAACGATTCCTTGTAGCCCCAAACACACTCCGAATAAGGGTATCCCTAGGGAAATCACCGCCGCAATTGTTTGTGATAGATTAAAATCACTGGGTTTTCCAGGGCCCGGCGATAAAACTACCAGATCAAATTTTTGCATCTCCAAATAGCGCATGGCTTTGTCGAAACGAATTGTGCTGACTTCCGCCCCCGTCTGCCGAAAATAGTTAGCCAAGGTATGTACAAATGAATCCTGATGATCAATAAGTAAAACATGCTTGCCTTTTCCTGTTAGAGGAAAATGCTTGGTCTTCTTTACACCATCAGCATCTTTTTTTTGGAGCATATCTAAAAAAGCAGATGCTTTTAAGCGTGTCTCCTGCTCTTCGGATTCGGGTATGGAATCATACAACAGGGTCGCGCCCACACGAATTTCCGCAATGCCTTTTTCAATCCGTACTGTTCTCAAAACCAGTCCCGTGTTTAAATTTCCATTAAAACCAAACCACCCTACTGCACCGGCATACCATTTGCGGGGAGATTTTTCATGTTCTTCAATAAAATTAAGAGCCCATATTTTGGGTGCACCTGTTACTGTAACCACCCACATATGAGTTAAAAAAGCATCGACAGCATCAAAATTTTCCCTTAATGTACCTTCAACATGATCTACCGTGTGGATTACCCGCGAATACATTTCAATTTGTCTGCGCCCAATTACCCTGACAGAGCCTGCTTCGCAAATACGGGATTTATCGTTTCTATCTACATCAGTACACATCGTTAACTCGGATTCTTCTTTTTTGGAATCGAGCAGAATCTGAATGTTTTCTGCATCTTCGATAGCATCGGCGCCACGTTTAATGGTTCCCGATATTGGACAAGTTTCTACTCTTTTTCCCTGCACTCTTACATACATTTCTGGTGATGCACCAACCAGATACTCTTCATCACCCAGATTAATAAAAAAACCATAGGGAGAAGGATTTAAACGGCGCATTTTTTTGAATAACGAAGAGGGTTGATCCTGGTAATGAACATAAAAGGTTTGGCTGGGGACCACTTCAAACAAATCACCACAGGCAAAACGCTCCTTGGCTTGGGTGACTACCTGTGCATACTCTCCTGGATTGTGATCACATGCCCCTTCAGGTTTATTAGGTGATTTATAGGCAACAGAAACGCCCTCTCTTTCCAGGGATTTTGTGGATTGACCCTGAAATTGAAAATCGTAGCGGCGAATGAAAGCTTCTTCTTTACGATGGTTCACCACATAAATTTCATCAGGTAAATAAAGAACCATATCCCTTTGTAACACTTCTCTTTGTTTGTGTTTTTGCAAGTTTTCAAATTGAAAAATCAAATCAAAACCAAAAGCCCCATATAATCCCAGATACGGTTCGTCTTCCACTTTAAAAAAAGCCAGGATAAGACGGATTACAGTAAAAACAGAGGGTTGCCGGCTACGCTCTTCTTCGCTAAAGACCTCTTCCGAAGGTTTGATTTTAATTTGCAGCCCTGCTTGACTTTGAGAAAGGATTTGCAAATTGGTTTCATTTTTAAATAAAGGGATAATGAAGGTTAAGAGGATTTTGCCGCGGTCATTTAAAGCATCTATTTGAACTAAATTCTGTCTGCAGATAAAAGCCAAGGGGGGATTATAAAAACCAATATCCCAACATGTATAGCGCCCAGGGTATTCGAAACTTGAAGCAAACAAAGCGCCTCTTTGGGAATCCAAATGTTCAAGAAGATTCTCAATACCTTGTTCATACTCAAGCGAAGTCTGATAACACTCTAACTCAACGCCCCCCTGGGTTTTATAATGCTGTAACATGAATGATTAGCTCAATAGAAAATAGTTATGATGTCTCATCATTCTACTTTAAAAATTAGCTTCTGCAAGAAATCTCGCAGATTGGTGTTTTGCAGGGTATGGCTTAGGAACAGCGCCGCGGAATCCGTGAATCATCCTTCTAAATTCCCGTTTCCGCTGCACCGCAGTCAATACATGAAAAGCTCAAAGTTTATTTTTAATAACCTCATCAAGCGAACAATTCTTATCGATTGCTGTCTGCACCCATTCCCCCACCTGGTGATGGGCATCCCTGAAAGGGACTCCTTTTAATACAAGGGACTCTAATATTGCTGTAGCATTAAGATAGCCGCTATTGGCTTTTTGTTCCATCAATTGCGTATTAAATTGCACGCTTCGCAAAAATGGCGTCATAATTTCCAGACAAGCGACCAATGTATTTACGGTATCAAACAAACATTCCTTATCTTCTTGCATGTCTTTGTTATAGGCAAGCGGCAACCCTTTCATTACAGTTAAGATCCCCATCAAATGTCCAAAGACTCGACCACTTTTCCCCCGAACCAATTCGAGCACATCCGGATTTTTCTTATTGGGCATTAAAGATGAACCTGTAGCAAAGGCATCATCAAGGGTGATAAAACCAAACTCTTGTGTAGCCCAAAGAATTAAATCTTCAGCAAGCCGGGATAAATGCATCATTATAATCGATGCAACAGAACAAAACTCAATTACAAAATCACGATCACTTACTGCATCCAATGTATTCTCAATGATGCCATTAAAGCCCAGGGTTTGAGCAACCCACTCACGGTCCAAAGGCAAAGTGCTTCCTGCCAGCGCACCAGCTCCCAAAGGCGAGAAATTCATCCGGGTATGCCAATCATGCAACCGCCCCAAATCTCGATGAAACATCGCCTGATAGGCAGAAAAAAAATGACCTAAATAAATAGGTTGGGCTTGCTGTAAATGGGTATATCCAGGAATTTTATCCTGAGCATGGACACAGGCCAATTCTCCCAAAACTTCATTAAAATCATGTAGAAGCTTTTTAATATCCGTCCCGGCATCACGGGAATATAATCGTAAATCCAGAGCAACCTGATCATTGCGGCTACGGCCTGTATGAAGCTTTTTACCTACATCGCCAATCCTGCTAACAAGCAATTGTTCGACAAACATATGAATATCTTCACTTGACTCATCAAACTCAAGAAGACCTTTTTCCAACTCCTGCTTTATTACTTCCAGCCCATTGCAGATCAAATCTGCTTCCGGGTTGGAAATCAGTCCCTGGCGTGCCAGCATTTTAGCATGGGCTTGACTTCCGGTAATATCGTGGGCAAAGAGTACCTTATCAAAAGCCAAGGAAGCATTAAAATGCATGACTCTGGGATCGAGCTCCTTTTTAAACCGCCCTCCCCAAATTATATTGGTCATCATTTACCTCCTTTATGTACCTTGCCATATACTTGTGCTGATAAAGAAAATAAATTAATAAATCCCTCAGCATCTTTCTGATTATAAACCCCATCCTCCTCAAATGTAGCTAAAGCAGGATCATGTAAACTATAAGGGGAATGCATTCCATAAGGAACGATATTTCCTTTAAATAACTGTACACTTACAGTACCGGTCATATGCTGTTGGGTCACATCAATCAGTGCATCCAATGCATTCTTTGCCTGGGAAAACCATCGCCCTTCATAAACAAGATTCGCATAGGTTTGCTGTAATGATTGTTTTAAATGCAAGGTAGCTCGATCAAGACATAAACTTTCCAGCATCTGGTGCGTCTTATAGAGAACTGCAGCTGCAGGGGCTTCATATATTCCTCTGATTTTCATGCCAACCAGCCGATTTTCAACAATATCAGCCACGCCAATTCCATGGGAACCAGCAATTTGATTTAATTGCCTTAGTAATTCTACAGGGGGCATCTTGACGGCATTTAAAGCAACAGGTACTCCTTTTTCAAAACCAATACTTATCAACTCAGGATTGTCAGGAGCCTGTTCCAAAGATGAGGTCATTAATAATAAATCATCAGGCTTGGGTTGACGCGGATCTTCCAAAAGACCTCCTTCATGCGAAATATACCAAAGATTATGGTCACGGGAATAAGGTGACTTTGGCGTAACAGGGACTTCTATCCCATGTAATTTGGCGTACTCAATTGCTTCTTGCCTTGATTTGATCTTCCAAACTCTCCATGGGGCAATAATTTTGAGTTCGGGGGCTAATGCTTTAACCGTATATTCAAAACGAACCTGATCGTTACCCTTTCCAGTTGCTCCATGCGCCACTGCTTCTGCATGCTCTTGTAATGCAATTTCAACCAGTTGCTTTGCAATAAGGGGTCGGGATATGGTACCTAACACATATTGATTTTCATAAAGCGCCCCTGCCTTGACTAATTGCCACAAATAATCGGTAACAAATTCATCTTGTACATTCATTACATAAGCTTTTGAGGCACCGCTTCTAAGTGCTTTTTCTTTAATTGCTGTTAAATCTTCATTTTGTCCCAAGTCACAAACCATCGCGATAATCTCTGCCTGGTGGTAATGTTCTTTAAGCCATGGAATCATTACAGAGGTATCCAGCCCTCCTGAATAAGCCAGCACAATTTTTTTAATCGATTCGTTCATGGGGTTACTCCTGGTAGTATTGTTTTAAATGCGAAATAGGGTCGGCTAATTCTTTAGGGATGACATCTACAACTATATTCCCGCCTTTCAGTACAATGAGCCGATCGGACATTCTGCTGAGAAAATTGAGATCATGGGAAGCAATGACCATCGTAACACCTAAAGATTTTACCGAATTTAATAAACTAATCACTTCATCAATTGTCGCCAGATCAAGACCAGAGGTGGGTTCATCACAAAGCAACAAATTGGGATTCATCATTAAGCTGCGTGCTAAAGCAACACGTTGTTTTTGTCCACCTGATAGCTGGTGAGGGTACGCTGATGCTTTATCACTCATACCCAAACTATGGAGCAAAGAGTGCGCTTTCTCTTCATGATTTATTAACTTGTTTTGCAGACGAGGCGCATAAATTAAGTTTTTCAATACAGTCATATGGGGAAAAAGTTGAAAATCCTGAAACATAAACCCACTTTGGCCACTTACTTCAATACTGCCTGAATCCAATGTTTCTAACTGTTGGATGCACCGCAACAACGTAGATTTACCGCTTCCAGATGGTCCTGCCAAACCCAATACAGTCTGTGTCTCTAATTTCAAATTAATTGAGTTTAATACTGGCAGAGATGCAAAGTTTTTTGATGCCTGATTAATGACTAACATAAAGCCCCCTTTCCTCAATTTTTTTGCCCATCAATTCGATTAAGAGAACCATCCCGTAGTAAAAACAACCGGCAATACACAACGGAACAAAATAGGTAAATTGTTCTGCGGCGACTGATTGGGCCCGGCGCATTAAATCCATTCCTCCTATGGTTGCAATCAAAGCTGTTTCTTTCAGCAATGCAATCATTTCATTAATGAACGCTGGAAAAATATTTTTAACGACTTGAGGTAGAACGATGTCTTTCCATAAATAAAAGCTGGGTATTTGCAAAGTTTTCGCTGCTTCAAACTGCCCTTTTGGCAGATTCTCTATTCCAGACCTTAAAATTTCGGCAATATAGGCTGAACTGTTTAATCCAAAGGTTAAAAGCCCTGCCATGAGAATATTTGCCTTCATACCAATTAAGGCCGGCACAGCAAAATAAATAAAGCTAAGTTGCAAGATAACCGGTGTCCCCCTCATTACCGAAATAAAGCTATTGATTAATGGTTTCATTATTCCTTGATATCGTAGTAAAGCCAGTACAGTTCCTAATAAAGTCCCAATGCATAGCCCACCAAGCAACAATATTAAAGTAACTAAAGTCCCCTCGCCTATATAGAGGATATTTTGTTTTAACTCTTCCATTGGGTGCCCTCCAGCCATTGTTTCTTGAGTGCAGTCAACTCACCATTTTGCTCCAACTCATTTAAAATTTGATTTATTTTTTGGGTTAATTTCGCATTCTTCTTAAGCGCCAAACCATAACCATCCGCGGATTTGGCAATAATCGAAAAAGAAAGCCCAGAGTTTTTTTGACTAAATACCGCACCTTGCACTCCATCCATTAAAACCATATCTATATGGCCTGCTTTAAGAGCCGCAATGGTTTGATTGTTATTGTCCATGACTAAAAGATGAGCACTAGGAACATTTTGCTTTAACCAAATTTCCATAGTACTACCTAATTGCACTCCTATTTTTTTACCAGCTAGTTGTTGTATGTTGCTGATCTTGGTTTTATCTGGGAAGACAACCGCCATACTCTCGAAATAGTAAGGCTTAGTAAAATCGAAATTCTTTTTTCTCTGTTCGGTGATGGTGAGTGTAGAAATCGCAGCATCGACTTGACCTGTACTTATTGCGGGTAAAATACTGCTGAATTGCATGGTGTCAAATAATGCTTCTTTATTGAGCTTTTTTGCAATCAATCGCGCCAGGTCAATATCAAACCCCTTAAGTTCCCCATGATCATTATATTCAAATGGTGGATATTCGGCCGCGACGGCAAAATGAATGTACTGGGTATCATTATTGGGTATTTTTGCATAGCACAATGAAATAAAAATAATAAACCCTGCTAGAATAAAATAAAATAAATGTTTCATTTGAATATAAATCCAATTTTTATGCGTTTTTTAAATTTAACAACCTTGACTTGCCCTGTCAAGATGTTTTGAATATAATTCCACTATAAATGATTTTGTATTCACAAGATTATCAATTCGATTGGAGGTTTAAATGAGTCAAGGTGCTGCTCTTGATGGGCATATATTAAATATTGTACAAACGGAAAAAATTGCAGAACAAGTTGACTTACAGAACAGTTTAAAGGCACGGGGCTATAACATTCCGCAAGCAACCCTGTCCCGAAGACTTAAAAAATTAAAAATTGCCAAAATAGGAGGCACTTATCAGGCAGTCGATTTCAATATGCCCAATCTCCCTTTGGTTCTCAACATGCAAGTATCCGATTTTGGTCTTATTGTGCTACACACCCATCCTGGAAATGCGAACAGCCTGGCTTTTTATATTGATAGAAAATTCGTCTCTTTTTCATCTCAAATGATTCAAAACTCAGGGATATTAGGCACAATCGCAGGAGATGATACGGTGCTTCTAATAACAAAGAGTAAAGAACAATTAAATCAGGTAATCCAATTATTACACGAGGAATTTCCTTATCTTAAAAAGTAATTACCCTAAGTATCCTCATGTAAAATACGATTTTCTTCAAAGAATTACTTGTTTTTTATAATTGTTTAATATTTTATCTGAATAAAAATTAATCATAAGGATTTGAAAGTATTACACTTTTCAAAAGTATTAATAAATCCTTAATAAATAAGTAATTTTTCCTTAATAAATAAATTCTATATTAATTCATGAACGCATTATTAAATCAATAATTCTCATGAAAACTAAAACTGAACCCGTAACTATAAAAAAGAGCCCTAACTCTAAAATTCAGCAATTAAAAAGCGAATTTTATGCAGAGTTTGACTATAAGGGTAAAATTTTACAAAACATCAATGCGCGTTGTTATGACGGGCGCAATTATGATGAAAAAAAGCTGTATGAGCTTTTCCTGGAGGTTTATGATGGACTTCAGGAAGAAGACTCTAAACGCAAATTGTTCGAGGTAATAAAAAAGCAAGACCGAACCATTGTCGATATAATTCCCGAAGTAGTCGCTATTATTGAACGGGATACATTTGAAGATGTTTCATTTTCAACCACAATGCCCCATTTTTTTAAAATAATAGATACTGATGAAAAACTGGATTTATTTTTAAAGAATCCCCAAAAATACATTAACGATAACAGTAGAATTCTCTCCGCTTTTGAATTACAGGTGCTTGAGGTAGTCATCAATCATCCTTTTTTCGGTGAATTACCCTCTGTTAATCGCAAGTACGATCCTTCCGTTTTTGTCGCCTCACCAGTAACTACTCAATTGTGGCACTTGAATCTCGCACAATATGGATCGACAGATGCCGGTGCATTTGAGTGGTTAATCGAGCCAACGGCGAGAGAAACAGTGTTGGCGAAATCAAAACAACTCCCCAAAGCACAAGTTATAGGATTGGGTGGGGCGTATGTAAGCTATGATCAGGGAAAAATAGCTCAAACCGCACAAATGGTAAGAAAAACCGGCGTCGGAGCGTGTCATTCTTTTGCCCAATTGGCAGCGGACCACCTCTTAAAAAAGATGGAAGAGGGAGAACTGCCTCCTATGCATGTTAAAATGGTGAGTCATAATGTGGGCTTAGGCTCTCATACCTATCTTCTTCTTGATCATAACTCCAATGACTTAACTGACTTATCTACATGTACTATTGTAGATCCCTGGGCTGTAGTGATGGGCCACACCAAACAAGGGTATGGTGCGTTTTTGACAGGCAATTACCCATTTCCTGATATGACAACCAACTTGGTCCTTTGTTATGATTCACAGGCACAAGATGAAAAACAACTCCAAGCAGAAGAAACGGCTGTTACAAGCCGGTCTTTCAGACAACAACTGGCAAACGTCTCTATTGGGACCGGGACTTTCTTTTCTTCTTCTCAAAAGGATACAACTCAAAAGTTAGGCTCAAAACAAAAAATTGCAGTCAGCCTGTTAAGTGATTTACAGGAGTACGTAAAATCCACATCCAATAATAGGGTCAAACTGGAGTTAATAGATTTATTAACTCGAGAAGTAAAAAATCACAATTTAGAACCTGCACAAGTCATGAAAATAGCTACGCAGGTTGCATTTGCACGTTCCATTGAGCAAAATGAAAGCAACTTTATGTGGAAAGGAGTTGTATTTAATAAAGATGAGGCTTTATCTTCTTTATTGCCAGCATTTTCTAAATCCATAGGCCTTTGGAATGCCTACAGTAAAAAGCATGGCCAAGGTACGCTTACCACTGTGGATGATAAAATTTTAAAAGATGTAGTTGATCTTTTGAACAAAAATGAGGAACATACGTTTTCTGTGGAAAGCCAAAAAACCTATAAATTCTAAAGGGAAATTAGGCTTACCTATAACTTAATTGTTAGGAGAAAATTTATGGGTAGACCTAATTTGGAAAATATAGCACACCAACTGACAACTCTTCCTCAGGAACTTGGATTTTTAATCTTAGATAACCTTCCTTTAATCGAAATAATAAAACTGAAAAGGGTATCAACCCAATTAAAAAATTTTGTCTCAAGCTACTTAACCGATGAGTTAAAAATAAAAGAAGTGAGTTGTGGGCAAGACTTTACTCTGGTTCTTTTAAATCGTGGACGTGTTTTGGCAGTAGGCAATAATTCAAGTGGCCAACTCGGACTCGGCAATGATATAAAAAAAGCGTGCATGTTAACGGAAATCGCCAATCTCAAGGAAAACATCCAACATATTTCAACCGGCTTTGCACATTCTCTTTTGTTAGGAGAGTCTGGAACAGTTTATGGCATGGGCAGAAATGCAGAAAAGCAAGTAAAACCTGACTCCGATCAGTTAAGTTTTTATAGCCCCACTCCTATAGAAACATCCACAGAAACAATTTTTGCGCAAGATCATACAAGTGCTTTAATTGATACTCATAACTCCTTTAAAGTTTTGGGTAACTCCTTAAAAGGTTATCAACACCGGCATAACACATTTTTTTTACCTGATTGGGTCCCAGCCCTCCCTGATAACCTTGATGTGGCGGATGTTTCAGTGAATAATCAACATCAACATGCACTTCTTTTAACCAGAGCCGGAGAAGTCTTCGCATGCGGAAATAATGAATCAGGTTTTTTGGGATTAAATTCTAAGGAATCATTCATCAATATCTGGACTCAAATCCCTGATATAAAAGCCCGACAAATTAAGACCACTGCTGTAGGTTGTTTTATCCTTACTCAAGACAGTGTGTTACTTGTGAGTGGTTTGAATACAAAAGGACAGTTGGGTCCAAACCAAACGCTCGGGACATTCACGCAGCTGGCTTCTGAAGTAACCGATTTTGATGCGGCAGATCATCATACTGTTGTAGTGGTTAATAATAATTTATACCATTTTGGGGCAATGACCCTCGACAACAGTGAGTTACGAACTATTGAAAAGGGAATTTTACCTCTGCAAGGTTACAGTTTCTCCCAGAAACAACCCACCCCTTCTCGTATTACGTTTAAAGAACTCATGGTTGATTTTTTCAAAAATCAGCCTTCAACTCCAAAACAATCACAGAGTCAGACCAAAAATAGTTTTTACTTTGGGGTATAATCAATAACCTACCCCAGATGCAGCAACAGAATGTTGCTGCATCTGTTAAATTTCCCATTACAATTATATTTTTAAGTTTTAATATCCTGGTTATAATAAAATGTTAACTGTGTGAGGTACCCTTTTTATGACCATCTCGGTAAAAGAACTCGAGAACATTTCTCAGCTGGCTTATCTGGATACAGATATAGAACATTCACCCCAACTTATCGCAGATATTAACGCGATAATGAATTTCGTCGACCAATTAAGATCTGTTAATACTTCAGAAGTAGAGCCGCTTTTTCATCCCCTTGAGTTAAATCAACGATTAAGAACTGATGCAGTTACTGAAGAAAATTGCCTCTACGAATTAAAGAAACTGGCACCCCAGTTTGAACAAGATCTTTATTTAGTACCTCAAGTTATAGGCCAGGATAAGTAACTATGGAAAATTTATCCTTGAAGCAACTCTCTCAAGCCTTACATCAGGGCCAATTTTCCAGTGTTGAATTAACCAGACATTATTTAATGCAAATTCAAAAGCAGAAGGATTTAAATGCTTTTATCAGTTTGGATGAAGAGCATGCTCTTCTTGAGGCCCAAAAAGCAGATCAAGAATTAAAAAATGGCCAAGGTAAAATCCTCACAGGAATCCCTATGGCAATAAAAGATCTCTTTTGTACCCAACGTATGAAAACAACTTGTGCCTCAAAAATGCTCGCAAATTTTTGTTCCCCTTATGAAGCCACTTTAGTTGAAAAATTACTCAATCAAGGTGCTATTCTAATTGGTAAAACCAATATGGACGAATTTGCTATGGGCTCGTCCAATGAAACCAGCTACTTTGGTCCGGTAAAAAATCCATGGGATAAAGAACGGGTACCCGGAGGTTCTTCCGGTGGCTCAGCTGCAGCCGTAGCTGCAGGTCTGGTTCCTTTTGCCGTAGGCTCTGATACGGGAGGTTCCATACGACAACCTGCAGCTTTATGCGGTATAAGCGGGATAAAACCCACTTATGGACTCATTTCACGTTACGGTATGATTGCTTATGCATCCAGTTTGGATCAAGCAGGGCCTTTGGCGAGAAGCGCCGAAGATTTGGCATTAGTGCTTCAAGCCATGTCAGGACATGATCCTAAGGACTCTACTTCGGTTGAATCCTCAATTCCTAATTATGAAGCCGAACTGAATAAGCCTCTAGCTAATTTTAAAATTGGCTTACCGTCTTGTTTCTTTCAATCTCAGGTAGATCAAACAATACAACAGGCCATTCTTGAAGCTGTAAAAATTTTTGAGGGGATGGGAGCCGAAATTATTCATTTAAATTTGGAATTTCAACCTTTATGGGTACCCTGCTATTATGTCATAGCTTGCGCTGAAGCTTCATCAAACTTATCACGTTATGATGGTTTAAGATTCGGTTATCGCAGTGAGAACGCATCGTCTTTAATCGAGCTCATTCGCAGTACGCGCAGCGAGGGTTTTGGAATAGAAGTAAAACGTCGAATTCTCACCGGAACACATGTGCTTTCATCCGGGTATTTTGATGCATATTACTTGCAAGCTCAGAAAATTCGTCGACTTATCCAGCAGGAACTTGTCACAACCCTTAAATCTGTAGATGTAATTCTTGGCCCAACATCTCCAACTTGTGCTTTTAAACTCAATGAAAAAATAGCTGATCCCATTCAAAATTATCTTTCTGACGTGTTCACAGTTGCAGCTAATCTTTCTGGACTTCCCGCTATTTCCATTCCCACGGGCTTTGCTCATGGACTACCTATAGGTTTGCAGCTTATGGGCAAACATTTTGGTGAAAGCCGTTTGCTTCAGATTGCTCATCATTACCAACAACAGACCAGCTGGCATTTGGCCAGTCCAAATCAATAAAGGTGAATTATGCAGTGGGATACAGTCATTGGTCTTGAAGTACATATTCAGCTAAAAACTCAATCAAAACTTTTTTCAGGTGCATCTACCGCTTTTGGTTCAACTCCTAATTCACAAACCTGTTTCATTGATGCAGGATTCCCAGGGGTTTTACCCGTGTTGAATAAAGAAGCGGTTATTATGGCAATTCAGTTTGGTTTGGCAATCCAGGCGGACATTAATGATCTATCTGTTTTTGAGCGCAAAAATTATTTTTATCCGGATTTGCCCAAAGGTTATCAAATCAGTCAATTTCAAAAACCGATAGTAAGCAATGGTAAATTGGCAATCACTCTTCAAGATGGCAGTTTAAAGGATATTTCAATCGTTCGTGCCCATTTGGAAGAAGATGCAGGCAAATCTTTGCACGGAGTGCGTTCAGGGTATAGTGGTATTGATTTGAACCGTGCAGGCACCCCTTTACTTGAAATAGTAACTGCCCCCTGCCTTTATTCCAGCTATGAAGCAGTGAGCTATCTTAAAAAATTGCATCAATTGGTGCAATTTTTAGGGATCTGTGATGGCAATATGCAAGAAGGAAATTTCCGCTGTGATGTCAATCTTTCACTAAAGCCCAAAGGAACTACCGTTTTGGGAACGCGAACTGAATTAAAGAATCTGAATTCATTCCGCTTTATCGAGAAAGCAATAGCTTATGAACAAGCGCGACATCAAGATATCCTGGAAAGTGGGCAACAGTTAGTTCAGGAAACTCGTTTGTATAATCCTGATACTCATACTACGCATGCAATGCGCAGCAAGGAGAACGAGAACGATTACCGATATTTCCCTGATCCGGATTTACTGCCAATACAAATTTCTCGTTTTCTTATTGCGGAAGTCAAGAACAGTTTACCGGACTTACCCGATAAAATTCATGCTGAATTAAAAAATACCCCTGCTCTTAACGATGAAGACATTAATTTTATCCTTTCTTCTCCAGCAGCTTATCAGTTCTTTAAATCAATTAAAAAACAATCCCGCGCTTCAGAAAAAATGATTATTAATTGGTTAAAAGGCCAATATGCTGCAGCATTAAATGAAGGGAATTTAACCTTTGATAATCCACGTATATCAGCAAAACTCATGGCGACTCTTCTTGATAAACTGCAAGATGGAACTCTCTCTTTAAACAATGCTCGAGCCATCTTCCTTTTGCTCTGGGCTGGTGAAGAAGACATTGAGGCAATCATCGAGCGAGAGGGATTTCAGCAAGAAGATAATACTGCTGCCTGGGAGGAAATGATTATTAAGTTAGTTCAGCAATTTCCTGGGCAAGCAGCTGAATACAGGGCAGGAAAAGAAAAATTGCTGGCATTCTTTGTAGGGCAAATTATGAAGCAAACCAAGGGAAAAGCGAATCCCGAACAAATCAATGCTCTTCTTAAAAAACACTTGGCTGGAGAAGGTTAGTTTGGGAAAGTAGCGATGTTTTCATTTTAGTCAAACCGGGGGTACAAAACACACCCCGGTGGTTCAAATAATAAAAGTTTATCGAGGAGGTTCCAGAGTAGTGATGGCTGGCTCAGGGAATATCTTCTCTATTAGCCGCCGATATTCATGATCACTATTACTTTTAAATCCATAATAATTAGTCACAATATTTTTTACATCATCACCAACCATACCGGTGTTTTTAAGGCCATGGAAATCAGATGGTATGGACACTCCAAAAATTCTGGATTTTCCTCCCTTTTCCCACGCATCCTCAATACCCAAAAGGCGTTGTAAACTGAGCATGCGGCTTGTACCGAAATAACTGCCCCCTTTGGTAATTTCAGCTTGATTACCAGACTTATTAATATTCCGATGGGCGATGTTAATAATCTCCAGCAATTTACTCTCAGCATTGATAGTTTGAAGACTGGTTTGTAGTTCAGTTATTAATGAGTCGCAATATTTAATCTTAGCGGCATTGCGTGATTTATGAAAAAAGCCCAAACAAGATTGATTTTTACCCTGTTCTTCTTTCAGGGTATTTTCATAGGATTGGATCAATGAGATTGCTTCTTGCAGCCGCTCCTTCTTTGCTGTAATGATCTCATTATTTTTACCACTCTCTTCGGTTTTCGCAACGTTCTCGCCGGAATCAACAACTTGATTGATTTCAACAATCTTGTCGGTATGAACTGCTTGTTTGCTATCAACAATCTCAGTGGGACTCATACCTTTTGAGAGTTCAACAGTTTCACCGGAATCAACAACTTGATTGATTTTAGCAATCTCGCTGGGACTCACAAGCTCATGAATTTCGACACCTTCGTCGGTTTTTTCAGCTTCGTGAACGCTCAAAACTTCGTCAGTCCTCTTACTTTCGCCAGCTTCCACAACTTCGGCAGTTTTCACAGTTTGTTCAATTTGCTCCACTTCGTCAGTGTTCTTAACCTGCTCATTTTTCGGATCGTAAGCACTTTCCGTTATTGCATCGTCTTGAGCTACTATTTCTGGATGGAGGCCGCTGCTGGTGTCACTGATTTCCTGGGTAAAAGAGGCTTGTCTCTTGATTTCTTCTAGATAGGATTGGGCCTCTGACTTTTTCTGCAGTAAAGCTCGTTCTGTATTTTCAATGACCTGAAGGATATTTTGATGTATTTCCGAGGTGCCACTTACCCCTTTTTTGATCCGTTGTAATTCTTTCTCTAAGTCAATAATAAAGCGGATAATTTCTTCAAGTTTATGCGCATCTTTAGTTATCAACAGCTCATCAGATTTTTGTGTGAGATTGGCCTCAATAGTTTTTATTTGCCTAAGCAATGTGGTCAAGTTCTTTAACTCTGCTGCTTGTTTTTTAAATGATTCAATTGTCTTTAGGTGATTATCAAGTGCAGATTGCTCCACCATAATTGCTTCTGCAGCAGGAGTTCCCTGTACCTCTTCCATAACGCCATCCATGATTAATTTTTTCTCATGTAATTTTTGAGTAAACGTAGAAAATGATTTCTCACTCCCCAACAGTTCAAATTTTTTGTCAAACTCAGCCATCGATTTTGGCGTATAAACTGAAAGCAAATTCAAATAGAGTTTTTGCATGGAGGCCAGGTGCTCTTGCTTTAAAAGAATGTCATCGTTTGCTAATTTTACTAAAGATTTGGCTTTGAGAATTAGCTGTTGCTCCCGAATAACCTTTAACTGCATTTCAAAAGCATGCAGTCGTTCGAGAACATTATCACTAAGAGTATTGTCATCTTGGATGGGTGGAATTCGCTGATAGTCGTCCTTGGTTTTTGGTTGGTTTGAATAATGTTGATGCTCAGCATATTTAATACGAATAGCTTTTGTATCGATATCCTCTTTTGCTGAGGACAAAGCGTGAATCAGAGCATTTACAAAACCCAAATAGCCCGGACTGAATTTTAAATTATCACTCCTCCTTGATCTGTATAACCCAAATTCCCTTCTATGTAATCCAAGGAATTGTTGAAGGTTTTGACTAAATCCTATTCCCGCGAACTCAATAATTTGTTCTAGGAGAGCTTGATCAGAGGAAATTTTACCAGGGGTAGTATAGAGAGAATGTAGCTGCTGATTTTTCATATAATCTTTAAAAACTAAAAAAAGATGACTATATTATAGCCTACATGATCAATTTTTAATATAGATTCCACATCAAAGTGATTGAAATTTTTACATCCCGCCAGTTACTGGGTATCCATAAGATTACCACTAAGGACGTTTTCTGATAGGATTTAGAAATTTTTTGTGCAACAATTTGAAATACGGGTTAAACCCAAATTACAGCAATCAGCATAATTAGAGGATTAATGAATTTAAGGATTTAGGGTATCAGGAGAAAGGATGGGCCAAGGAAAAAAGAGTCGGTCGATAAGCCGGGTTCTGTCATGGACAATCATTCATCTGGGACATGTGTCACCACATGCCTCAAGCGACCTACCCGAGTCCCGTGCGGGCCACACGTAATGACTTTTCAGCCAAAGGACTCCTATTTGGTCTTGCTCCAAGTGGGGTTTTCCCTGCCACGCCTGTTACCAGTCGCGCGGTGCGCTCTTACCGCACCTTTTCACCCTTACCTCAAAGAGGCGGTATATTTTCTGTGGCACTTTCCGTAGGTTCACACCTCCCAGGAATTACCTGGCACTCTACCCTCTGGAGCCCGGACTTTCCTCCCTTTGCAAAACAAAGAGCGATTGCCTGACCAACTCTGATATCAATAGTAGCAGAGTGCCTAGCCAAAGACCACTATATTAGGAAGCAATTAAGAAAAATAGTGAAAAATGGTTCTTTAAGGTTTAGAAATCTCGGGTTCCAATAAACTCGTCATCAAAATAACGCTTTAATTTGGTACGCAAAGTTCCACGACTTACACCCAGAACACGTGCAGCTTTTGATTGGTTGTAACGAGTTAATTCCATAACAGTACGGAATAAAGGCGCTTCAACTTCTTCTACGATTAATTGATATAAATTTAAGTTGGAATCTTTATTACTAACACTAGTTAAATACCCTTTAACAGCATGAATTACTTGATGTGAAAGTGCTTCGCTGCTTTGCACCATTGTATCTGTGCTCATTTAAGTCTCCTAGTACAAATTAATTAAATAAAATTATGCCCAGTACATACACTCACCGAACACTATGGCCTATATAGTACCAAACATCTCAAAGAGTGTAAATATTGTTTTAATGATATTCATTTCTTAAGGAAATATTAAGTCAAAAAAATTTTACCACTTTACCCGCAAACTGGACAAGGCGAATTTATTATTTAATTCCTTTTGCTTGCTTAAATGACGTAAATTATTGATAAAAAGAACAATTGCATGCTTTCTTTGTTTAAATAGAAGAAAAAAGTACCATGTGCATTTAATTGACGGACACATCTGATTTTCTAAGGATGAATATGACCCAAAAACACACAAGCGACCTTCATTGTCATCTAAATGAACGTTTTAGTTTGGCTTTTCTTGAAAAAAACACTCACAAAGCAAATTGAATTGGCATCTAGAAATAGATGCCCCATGAAGTGACAGCGATTTACCAGAAT
Organism: Fluoribacter dumoffii NY 23; assembly: GCF_000236165.1. Classification (NCBI taxonomy): domain Bacteria; kingdom Pseudomonadati; phylum Pseudomonadota; class Gammaproteobacteria; order Legionellales; family Legionellaceae; genus Fluoribacter; species Fluoribacter dumoffii. The sequence continues at coordinate 1,290,211 of NZ_CM001373.1, forward strand.
GTAAGTGCTCCCTAGCCCCTGGTACCGATGAGGAAACTATTTTGACAGCCTCAGCCAAACCGAATTAGCCAGATTTCTGGGATTTTTTACAAATAAGGCACAATTGTGCATGGAAAGTCATTCTTCAGATAGTCCGGGTGGTATGAGAAGTTTCTGGCTGCACCCCGATTATATTATGTAGAGGACTAATCTACTGTGAAGCTTTCTCCACATCCACATTGGCCGGTCTGGTTAGGATTATTAAACACAAATTTATAATTTAATCCCTGCTTGACATAATCTACACTCATATTTTTCAGGAAAGAATAACTGGATTTATCAATACAAACCACATAGTTTTCACTCAAAGGGAGTACTAAATCAGTCTCTTGAGGCGCAAGTACATAATCCACCACATAAGATAAACCAGAACAGCCAGTTTTTTTTATCGATAAACGAATTCCAGTGTAATCAGGATTTTTTTGTAAATAAGACACCACGTGTTTTACTGCTGCCTCAGTAAAACTGATTTCAGGTACTGCGCTATCTACATGATGCATTACCACACTCATTATGTACCTCTCAATTAAATTCAAATATTTTATTTATTAAAAGCAAAGCTTCTTTATAAACATCAATAATTCTTAATGCAACAGGATACTGGGCAATAGGAATATCCAATTCTTTAATAATAAGCTGGTAATCAATTGGGGGCACACTATTTATAGCCTGCCCTTCCAGCAGTCTGCATAACCATTCCAAGCTTGCAATTACATAAGGATTGCTATTAGTTTTGAAACATGCCCGTACAATCGTACCCTGTGAATTACATTGCATGTAAAACTCAATAGTCCCCTGACCTTTTTGGGTGTTTTTAACAGTTATCGAAAATTGATCAGTCAAATTAACAACACCGACATGCCTGGGTGAAAAAAAATAATCCTGGACAGTTCTATTATACATTACAGTTCTATTATACATTATATATACATTAAAGCGGCGATATTTCTCGCAATCGAGTTACTTGCGTGCAAATAACCTTAATCGCGTGCTCCACTTCCTCTTCTTTCGTAAAACGCCCTATAGATAATCTTATACTATTTTGGGCAAGCTCATCACTCAATCCTATTTCTCTCAGTACATATGAAGGTTGAATACTGGCAGAACTACAGGCCGAGGTAGACGAAACAGCAAGTTCATTCAACGCTAATAATAAAGAATCTCCGTCTAATCCAGCAAAACTGATATTCAGATTACCGGCGATTCGTTTTTGTTTGTCGCCATTCAACTGTATGCCTGGCAGATGTTTAATACCATCCCACAGATAGTGCCGATATTTTAAAAGTCGAGACTGTTCCACTTCGCGCACGCTTTCTGCTAATGCAAACGCTTCTCCCATACCCACAATTTGATGGGTGGCGAGGGTTCCTGAACGTAAGCCTCCCTCATGGCCACCGCCAAAACTTTGAGGTTGGAGACGAATTCGGGGTTTGTGCCTGACATAAAGGGCGCCAATACCTTTTGGCCCATAGTTCTTGTGTGCGGAAAAGGACATTAGATCTACAGAAAGCTGGGTCAAATCAATAGGAAGTTTTCCAGCGCTTTGTGCTGCATCCACATGAAAAATGATCCCTTTATCGCGTAAAAGAGTGCCAATCGCCCCTATATCCTGTATCACTCCAATTTCGTTGTTTACATGCATTATGGAAACTAAAATGGTATCAGGTCTTAGTACCTCAACCAAGCGTTCCAAATTCAGCAAACCATTCGGTTCGGGACGTAAGTAGGTAACTGTGAATCCATCTTTTTCTAAACGGTTAAAACTATCAAGCACCGCTTTATGCTCCGTACTCATAGTCACCAAATGTTTTCCTTTATTCTGGTAGAAATGAGCTGCACCAATTATCGCCAGGTTATTTGCTTCTGTAGCCCCTGAAGTAAAAACTATATCTTGGGCTGATGCATGAATTGATTGCGCAACTTGGGTACGGGCCTGCTCCACCGCAAGCGCCGCGACTCTCCCAAATTCGTGAGTTGTAGACGAAGGATTACCAAAATCACCATCAGGCCCCAAATAGCGAATCATTCGCTCCACAACAAGTGGGTCAACCGGGGTGGTGGCCATATAATCAAAATAGATAGGTATTTTAACTATCGCCTTCACTTACTTCTCCTTTACGTGCCCATTCCAAGGATTTTTGTACCTGACTTAACATTCCGCGTAGCAGGTTAACTTCTGTTTTTTCCAGGTTTATGCGATTAAATAACCGCCGTACTCTCTGCATCAAACGTCTTGGATTTGAAGCTTTTAAAAACTGAATTTGAATAAATACTTCCCTTAAATGTTCATAAAACTGCTCGATTTCATCTGCTGCAGCATATTCATCTTGTCGCAAGGACACTTCAGCCTTGGGGGCTAACATTTTCATGCGTAATTCATAAGCTATAATCTGTACAGCCTGCGCCAGATTAAGCGAGCTGTATTCCGGATTACTGGGAATATGAATGTGATAATGACATTTTAGCAGTTCTTCGTTAGTAAGTCCGGCATGTTCCCTTCCAAAAACTATAGCAATTTGAGTACGATCTGCTTGCTGGCTAATTAAATCAGCACAAGAAGATGGAGTTAAGCCTGGTAAAGAAAGCCCCCTGGGCCGTGCGCTGGTACCTAAAATAAGCTGACAACCGATTAAAGCCTCATCCAAAGTTTCAGTGACAACTGCGCGCTCCAAAACATCATCAGCACCCGCTGCCATTTCTTTTGCCTTATAATCTGGAAAAGATTTGGGATTGACTAAATAAAGTGAATTTAATCCCATTGTTTTCATTGCCCTGGCAGCTGAGCCTATATTTCCAGGATGGGAGGTTGCTACTAAAATAATACGTATTGAATTTAAACTCATAAAAAACTTTTTTAATAAAGCACAGTGAGCGCTATATCATATCATCGAACTCTCTTTTTTACGATTTTTGCTTTTTTCATATTTCACTCTCTTTGTGCAAAAAAAATATGATAGAATCACCGGTTTTGTAGATTAAAGAGTATTATTCATGGAACCCCTTTTAAATATAGCAATTAACGCAGCACGACAAGCCGGTGAAATTATAGTTCGCCATATGGAGCAAGTGGACCGTCTCAAGATAACCGCTAAAACCAACCATGAATATTTTAGCGAAGTAGACATTAAAGCCGAACAAACAATTATTCATACAATCCATAAAGCGTATCCTGAGCATGGTATCCTTGCCGAAGAAAGTGGCATGCAAGAAGGCGATGGAGAGACAATCTGGATTATTGATCCCCTGGATGGAACTTCCAACTACCTGCACGGATTTCCTTTTTTTTCTGTTTCTATCGCGGTAAAAGTAAAAGGCAGAATAGAGCATGGGGTTATTTATGATCCTTTACGCCATGAGTGTTTTGCCGCAAGCCGTGGGCGTGGGGCACGGTTAAATGATCGTAGAATACGGGTTTCTAAACAAACCCAACTGGTGGCTTCTCTTTTAGGAACTGGATTCCCCTCACGAGATATCAATGTAGCACAAAGATATTTACCAACTTTCGAAGCTTTATTGGGTAAATGTGCTGGAGTGAGAAGAACTGGATCAGCTGCACTTGATTTAGCCTATGTGGCCAGTGGACGACTTGATGGATTTTGGGAGTTAGGTTTACGTCCCTGGGATATTGCTGCAGGATCTTTATTAATCAGAGAGGCAGGCGGATTAATCAGTGATTTACATGGAGGCGATGATTATCTGAAACATGGAGATATTGTTGCGGGCACCCCCAAAGTATTTAAATCCTTACTACAGACCATCTCACCTGTTCTGAAATAAGAAGAGCAACCACTCCCATCCCAGGCAATCGCCGAAGGAATGGGAGTAGTCTAATGCATCCATTACCATTCCTACCTCACTTGAAACTTCAATTATCCCATTTAAGATTTGTATTCCCGCCTTGGCGGGAATTACAGATGCAGTGAGACTCATTAATACAGCTTTTATAAAAAACTCCGAGATTTATTTTTTTATTAAACTTACCCTTATTTAAATCCTTGTTTTGCCCCAAAACTTAAAGGAAGTTCGTCAGCCAGGGCAGTACCCAGATTCTTGGTCACCCGGTCAAAAAGATTTTGCTTGTGGGTATAATCAACAACCTCAGGAATTTGGATTATCTCACGCGCTAACTGTCCACTGCTCGCAAAACCATCGATTAACCCCATAGATAAGGCTTGTTCACCAGTCCAAAAAAGTCCCGAGAATGTTTCATCGTCTATGTGTAATCGGCTTCCTCGCCCTTCTTTAACTCGATTGATAAATTGCTTATGAACCTGATCCAGCATCTCTTGCAGCTTTTGTTTTGCAAAATCTGTTTCAGGAGAGAACGGATCGAGAAATGATTTATTCACCCCCGATGTTTGGAGTCTACGTGAAACCCCAATTTTGTTAATCAAGTCAACAAAACCAAAGCCATTATATAAAACACCTATAGAACCCACCATACTCGCAGGGCTGGCATAAATGGTTTCCGCTGCAACCGCAACATAATATGCAGCAGAAGCGCATGCATCCACACAAACAGAATAAATTTTAATGTCGGGATATTTTTTTTGATAAAATTTTATAATATTGTACATGTACTCCGCTTGTACGGGGCTGCCGCCAGGACTGTTAATACGAATAATCAATGCTTTTAAGCCCGAATTTTTATAAGCAGCGTCCACCCCTTTGGCAAAGTCATCTGCATTGGCTTTAGCTTCTGACATTTCACCAATCAGATCTACTACACCGACATGAGGTTTGATATTAGTGCCGGTATCGTCACTGGCACTGATTGACACTCGATAGACTATAAATGCAATAATAAGTAAATAAATTACCCGCATCACCCATTTCCATCGACGCCTTCGTTTTGACTCCTTCATGTAATCAATGATGATTTGATTCAGCAAAGTTTGAGAGTCTGGAGTAGAATTAGAAGAATGGTCACTTGTCATAATTCATCACTTGAAATAATTAAAATAACCCTCATTTTACGGTAGATACAAGAAAATTAACACCCATTAAAAGGTTATATATCATGAGAATGGATAAACTAACATCAAAGTTTCAAATAGCCTTAGCAGATGCCCAATCATTAGCTTTAGGAAGAGACAATGGATTTATAGAACCTGAACACCTAATGAAGGCCCTTCTCGATCAACAAGGAGGAAGCTGCAGACCTTTGCTCAGTAAGGCAGGAGTGAACATCCCCTTGTTAAGGACCCTTTTAGATCAAGCCTTGGACAAGCTCCCGAAAGTATCCGGGATGGGAGGCGATATCCACATTTCCAATAGCTTGAACCGATTGTTAAATGTTACCGACAAGCTCTCTCAACAAAAAAAGGATAATTTCATCTCCAGTGAACTTTTTATATTAGCAGCCATAACCGAAGAAGGAAGTCTTTCCCGCATTCTCAAGCAAGCAGGTGGTGATGTTAAAGCAATTGAAAATGCAATTCAGGAATTAAGAGGCGGAGAAACCATTAATGATCCAAATGCTGAAGAGCAACGACAGGCTTTGGAAAAATATACGCTGGACTTAACCGCCCGTGCAGAACAGGGCAAACTGGACCCCGTGATTGGCCGTGATGATGAAATCCGAAGAACCGTTCAAGTCTTACAAAGACGCACTAAAAATAATCCTGTTTTGATTGGAGAACCTGGGGTAGGTAAAACTGCAATTGTTGAAGGATTGGCGCAACGTATTATTAATGGTGAAGTTCCAGAAGGCTTAAAGAACAAACGTCTGCTTTCCCTGGATATGGGCGCCTTGATTGCCGGTGCAAAATACCGTGGTGAATTTGAAGAACGCCTTAAAGCAGTACTCAATGATTTAGCCAAACAGGAAGGACAAATAATTCTTTTTATTGATGAATTACATACCATGGTGGGTGCTGGAAAAGCAGAAGGTGCGATGGATGCCGGAAATATGCTTAAGCCTGCCTTAGCACGTGGGGAACTTCATTGCATCGGTGCCACTACCCTGGATGAATACCGTCAATACATCGAAAAAGACGCAGCCCTAGAGCGGCGTTTCCAAAAAGTATTGGTTGATGAACCCAGTGTCGAAGATACAATTGCTATTCTTCGGGGTTTAAAAGAACGTTATGAAGTGCATCACGGCGTTGAAATCACCGATCCAGCCATAGTGGCAGCTGCTACCCTTTCGCATCGATATATTACCGACAGACAACTTCCTGATAAAGCAATTGATTTAATTGATGAAGCAGGCAGCCTGATTCGGATGGAAATTGATTCAAAACCAGAGAGCATGGATAAATTGGAACGACGTTTGATTCAACTGAAAATCGAACGTGAAGCCCTTAAGAAAGAGCATGATGAAGCCTCTAAAAAACGGCTGGAAGATTTGGAACATACCATTGAGGAATTGGAACATAACTATTCTGATTTGGAAGAGGTATGGAAAGCTGAGAAAGCAACCATGCAGGGTGCTACCCAAATAAAAGAGTCTTTGGAGCAGGCTAAACTTGAAATGGAAACTGCGCGTCGTGCCGGAGATCTTAGTCGTATGTCTGAATTGCAATACGGACGTATTCCCGAACTTGAAAAACGATTAGCCCAAGTAGCTGAAGTAGAATCCCATGAGAACAAATTAGTTCGTAATAAGGTAACAGAAGATGAAGTTGCAGAAGTAGTCTCCAAATGGACTGGCATACCTGTTGCCAAAATGATGGAAGGTGAAAAAGAAAAACTACTGCGTATGGAAGAAGTGCTGCATAATCGTCTCATAGGACAAAATGAAGCAATTGATGCAGTATCCAATTCGATCCGCCGCTCACGTGCAGGTTTATCAGATCCGAATCGGCCTATAGGATCATTTTTGTTTTTAGGTCCTACTGGAGTAGGTAAGACTGAATTATGCAAGGCATTGGCTTCATTTCTCTTTGATACTGAAGAAGCTATGGTACGTATCGACATGTCCGAATTTATGGAAAAACATTCAGTAGCCCGTCTAATAGGAGCTCCTCCAGGATATGTAGGTTACGAAGAAGGCGGATATTTGACAGAAGCGGTACGCCGTAGACCCTACTCTGTAATTTTACTTGACGAAGTAGAAAAAGCACATGCCGATGTGTTCAATATACTTTTACAAGTCATGGACGATGGCCGCTTGACGGATGGCCAAGGACGTACTGTTGATTTTCGTAACACAATCATTGTCATGACCTCAAATCTCGGCTCTAATTTGATACAGGAAATGGGTAATAAATTCAAATACGAGCAAATTAAAGATGCAGTTATGGAAATGGTCCGTCAGCACTTCCGTCCAGAATTTATTAACCGCATTGATGATACGGTAGTTTTCCATTCTCTTGAAAAAGATCAAATCGCAAAAATTGCTGCGATCCAAATCAGCTATTTGCAAAAACGTCTAAAGCAACAAGATATACACCTGGAAGTAACCAAGGAAGCTTTGACGCATTTAGCAGATGCGGGCTTTGATCCTGTCTATGGCGCACGGCCTTTAAAACGCACCATTCAACAGCAAGTAGAAAATCCACTGGCGCAGGATATATTGAAAGGGAAATTCAAATCAGGTGAAACCATTAAAGTGGCTTATAAGGATGGGGAGATGAAATTCACCACCCACTAAATGCGTGACTTATTGTAGCCTGGGTAAAGACCTTGGAGCCAATTTAACAGGTTTAACCCTGTGGTAAATTTTTGGTTTGCGGCTCGTCTTAAACCCGGCTACTTCTTATTTCGAGAGAGTTCCTACACGCTCTAACCGTTTTTGCAATCTCTGTTTCACTGCAGGCCATTCCCCAATAAGAATGCTAAATAGAGCAGTATCCGTAATTTGCCCATTATGATGAATCATGTGTTGGCGGAGTATACCCTCTTTCGTAGCACCTAATTTTTTTAGGGTATTGTAGTTTTTAACATTACGCGGATCGGTTGCGATTTGCACGCGGTTAATCCCCCATGTTTCAAATGCATTTTGAAATAACAGTAACAAAGACTCATGGTTATAGCGAGTACCCCATACTGAAGGAGAGAGCCAACCATAACCAATTTCCAATTTTTTATGCTGTGTATCTATCTCATAGTAAGCGCGGCTTCCGATTAATGCCTGATCTTTGAGGCGTCTTATCACATAAGTAAATTGTATTCCTTGCATCTGTTTTAACAAACAATCCGCAAACCAGGGTTCATAAAATTCCCCGTTCGCTTTACAAGGCATATAAGTCCATATTCGTCCATCATCTGCCGAAGAGCGCAAGCCTTCGTAATGCCTTGGGGCCAGGGGCTCCATTTGAATGGTATTACCGATAAGGGTTACGGGCATACAAGTACTGACTTTTGGTTTACTTTTAGGCATAATAAATAGGTCAGTCATTATTGTTCCTCTAACTGGAAAACATGATCAATAAATTATTTCGTCAAATAAAACAACTATTCCAAGTTCCCGCAGACAAAATTATTTCTAACACATATAGGGTTATAGGAATTAATGCCAATTATCAAAACACTGCAAAGGTGTATGTGAGAGTCCAGGTAACTGGGAAAGCAACAACTTTTGATAAACCGGTAAGTGAGTTGTATCAAAATAAATGGCTGGATAAGTTTTCACGCGAAGACATTGCCCATATTGCCGCTTTGTATTCTGCAGAACAAAGCAATAACCTGGATTTAATTCAAAAATTTCCTCAACAAAGTGTTGCAAATAAATCGAGTGTTATCAGTGTTGGCATACTGTTTACTACTTTTTTAATTTTATCCAATTTAGCTGCCTTTAAAATTGCTGCCTTCGGTTCAATCAATTATGCTGCCGGGTTGATTTTTTTCCTTTGACGTATGTTTTCGATGATGTCTTGACTGAAGTATATGGTTTCAAGGTGAGCAGACGAATTATTTGGATGGCATTATTGGCAAATACTATCGTATTTTTGGGGACATGGATTACAATTTATTTAACCCCCTCACCTTTTTGGTCTTATCAAGAAGCCTATGCAACAGTCTACCAAGGCACTTTACGAGTTTTTCTGGCTTCAGTCATCAGTTATTTTTTTGGTGAATTCGCCAATTCAATTATTTTGGCGAAACTAAAGGTGCTGACTTCAGGGAAACGACTTTGGTTACGTGCCATTACAAGCACTATGATAGGTGTAGGTATTGATACCATCCTTTTTACTCATATAGCCTTTTTATTTATTATTCCTTATCCAGCAATCTGGCAAATAATAGGCACAATGTATCTACTCAAAGTATTGTATGAAGTGTGTGCATTACCAATTACTTATAAGATTTCTAATTATCTGAAAAGAAAAGATAACGTCGATCACTATGATGTAAAAACCAACTTCAATCCATTTTCATTAGAGCTCTGATAATGGATACAGCAGCAAATACTTCAGCGAATACTCAGTTACTTATTATTCATTCGAGCTATTTATGGTATCTGACGTTGACTTATTCGATGATTATCGTGTTAGCAAACTGGTTTGATCCCCGTTTAATCAGCTTTTGGGGGTTCACAACAGATGCAGGGACCCTAATCTTCCCATTGTCCTTTTTACTTTCAGACTTAATTACTGAAGTATATGGCTATAAATACGCACGGCGTACCATTTGGTGTGGATTTCTTTTTAATCTATTCTTCATTTTGTATGGCCAACTTGTAATTCATATGCCTAATCCCGAGTTTGCAACCAATAACGCTATTTTTGATACCCTGTTAACCATTAACTTCCGTATTATTCTGGCATCATTTGTCAGTTATCTCATTTCTGAATCCTTTAACTCCTATCTGATTGCCAAAACTAAAATTAAAGTCCACGGAAGATATATGGCAGCCCGATTTTTTCTGGCCTCTTTTTTAGCATCAGGCCTGGACAGTGTAATATTTACCACTATTGCATTTTATAGCACTTTACCGGATTCTGTTTTCATCAAGATGATTTTGACTATGTGGTTTATAAAAATATTTATCGAATTATGCGGTCTCCCCTTCTCTATAAATTTAGTCTCCAAGCTAAAAAGGATAGAAAAGATGGATATATATGATAAGAAAACACAATTTAATTTGTTCCGTTTAGATCTTAACTATGAAAATCAGGAAAATAATTTTCTAAACCAAAATAATACACCCCTCTTGTAAGAGGGGTATGGCGTTTTTAGGGTACAAGATCTTTGGATACATTTTCAAAAACCCCTTACAATCTCTTGTCAAAGTGTAAGAACCGTTGTTTCCTCTTTGACTTCCTCTTTGCTGAGCGCCACTTCAGCTCTTGCAATTAAAGTATTCATACAGCTTTTACCATCAAAAAATTCATAATCCAGGGCCACATTCGACTCAATTTCGAGAAACTGTTTAAGAAATTTTAAGCCATTCAACCTATCTTCTTTAGTCAATTCTTTAGAGGTTTCGCCTAGAACTTGCTGTATTGTAAACATGAGGTCATAACCCAAAGCTTCGGATTGTTGCAGCAATAAGGCATATCCCCCAAAAAGAATATAACTGCACTTGGAATCATAACACTCTTTCATTTTTGCCAAAAAAGTAGGATGATCCAGCGTCTCCAGATTTTCCTGAACTAAAGGAGTATAGAATAAATCGAAGATTCTATTCCTAGCTTTTTCAGACTCTACATGTTTCATAATACTTTCATTAATTGCTACATCATTTAAATTTCGGAATGTACTGAAATTCTTGTGTTCCTTGGCAACAGCCTTACACCATTTCTCTAACTCCATCTCAATTTGCTGATGCTCCTTTTCAATTCCTTCTGCAAGTGAACGGATAAAGTTAATTGCTTTAAATCGGTGCAGTAGTTGCGCCCCTCTCTGCGACTGTGTGATTATGATATCTTCTAAATATGATTTGAAATTTTCATCTTTTGCGAAATGAGGATAATTCATGTACCGTTGGACTTTATCCTTGTCCTCCATAAACATGTTGTCACGGAACACTTCAAGTGCTTTTACTATCGTCACAACGTCGAGGATTTGTAAATCATCTTTCCTAAATTTCTTATCTAAATCAGCTGGATTGAATTTCTTACTTGTGCTTTCTTCAATGCATATCTTTTTAAGAACATCTAATTCTTTAAACTTTAAGGCCCTTCTTATGGCCAGGAATAACTTACAATCGGTTACTTGACATTTGGCCCAATAAGTCCAGGAGGCATAAGCATTATAATCATCGTACTCTTTAATCAGCCGAAAATAACGATGGATTAAAGCACCTAATAAAAAAAGAGCCCCCTGTTTGGCTAATTCCTTGTTTTCTTTGGGAATTTGGCGAAGTTCGTTTACTAAAAGATTGAACACTTCAATCTGGCTGTCCCTACCCGATTTACATTTTAGTACTTCATTGGTCCTTGCTATTAAAACCTCGAGACTGCTTGGTTGTATTGCCGAGGAACCATCACTTAACGCACTATCAATTATTGTATATCTTCCCAATAAAATGGAATAATTAGTTTCCAGATTAAGCGTATTGACTCTAAATGTTGCAAATGCTGGTGGGGTAAAAGTCATACATCCTCCTTAATACATACTCATTCCTAAAGAATTCATGATCCCTGCGTAAAGCCCGTAAAAGGACAAAGAATTATTACGAGACGAAAAATATTTTGCTTCATGAATTTCCTTTTGAATTGTTGCTCCTAATCGATGGTCGAGATCAGAATAAGATCCCTCTTCACGTCGTTCATATACGAATGTGCAATAGTAACTTAGATCACTCAAACATGAATTAAAAAAATCCTGGTTTATTTCTCCAATGGAGTGGACTCCTAAATGCTTTCGAAATAAATCTATCAGAGATTGATGAAGGGAAGTTCTGGCAGAGGTACTATATTGAGACCACTTTAACAAATATATTCCAATAATCACCTTTCTTCTAAATTCATTGAACTCATCCAGGGTTAACTGAGGCTCATTTTTTACAAGTTTAACATATTGGATTAGATCATAGGTCTCATCTAAACTGTGAGCCAGCATACTTATGGTAGTTGCATCTTCCATGGCAGCATTGTTCGGTATGAAGAGGGAAAAAAAGCTCAAACACCCCATATTTTGTCCATAACTTCTTGCTAAACACGTCGCCAGTTTTTTTGCTTTTTGCTGAAATTCGGCAAAATGTGGCATTGCGTCCCTCCTGCAAATACTGACCCGCAATCACTGCAACGCGTCATTTGTCCAAAAACGTAAACACCTTCATTTTTTATAGCAACCAATAAAAAATATTGCAACTATTAATTTAACTATTTGAACATAAAAAGAATTAAAAGTTTTTTTTCTAATTTTTTTATGTTCAATACGTACGAGGATAACCCAGTGGGGCAGAGTGTGCTCTTTTCCCTTTATGATTCACGAGCAATAAAATTCAGAACTGGGATGTAACCCGTTATAACAGGTACTTCGAAGAGCTTGAATTTATACCGATTTAATCATAGTGCTTTGCACCTTATTACTCTTTGGAAAACCGTTGTTCTATAGAATCGATTAGTCTTTGATGGATCCCGTCAAAACCCCGATTACTCATCACTAGAACAGCATCTCCTTCGTGCACTGCAGCAGTTATTTCTTTTATTATTTCATCATGGTCTTTACATATTTTATAAGGAAAATCCCAGTTCCCTATGGTTTCATACAGATTAAAATCGTGCGGTTCGAGAATATAGGCACCATCAACGGGATTTAAGGCATGGCCCATTTCCTCAGCGTGAACACCCGTACGCATGGTATAGGATGCAAACTCTAATACTGCATAAATGCGGTAGTGGCGTTTACTGCGCTTTAAGGCCTCAACTGTCCGCATTATAGCGGTAGGATGATGGGCAAAATCATCATAAACCGTTACTCCATGTTTATTAGAGCGAACTTCTAAACGACGCTTTACCGGCGTAAAACGTTCTAAAGCTTCCGCTGCCACTTTAGGATTAACTCCTGCGTTTATACTTGCGGCAAGGGCAGCCAAACCATTTTCTACATTAAAACGTCCAATCAAAGACCATCTGACTTCGGCCACTTCTTTGCCATGACGCAACACTTTGAACGCTGAACCATTCTCCTCGATTAATTGGGCTTTCCATTCGGCATCACCTTCTAAAGCCAAATCTTCGATTCGAGAATATTGGCCGCGAGCGAGAACCTCATTCAGTGCTTTGTCATCTCGAGGTTTAATTGCCACTCCGCTTACAGGAATTGTTCTTAAGAGATAATGAAATTGTAACTGTATCGCTGCCAAATCAGGATAAATATCAGCATGGTCGAATTCCAGATTATTTAAAATAGCTATTCTTGGTCGATAATGCATAAACTTTGGACGTTTATCGAAAAAAGCACTATCATATTCATCAGCTTCAATTACAAACCATTTGCCTGAGCCAAGGCATGCACTCGTTTTAAAATCAGAGGATACTCCACCAATTAAAAAACCTGGATTAAATCCCGCTTGATCTAAAATCCACGCAATCATTGAAGTCGTGGTCGTTTTGCCATGGGTACCTGCAACGGCAATCACCTGATAGCGACTTAAAATATTTTCAGCGAGCCATTGGGGGCCAGAAGTATAGGGTTTACCAGATTCAATCACTGCCTCTAGTACAGGCATCCCTCTTTTTATAGCATTCCCCACTATAATCAAATCTGATTCCAATGCCGTGGTAGTATCCTCATAACCTTCAGTCCAGGTTATCCCTTTTGCTGAAAGCAAATCACTTACTGGGGGATAGCAATTAGCATCACTTCCAGTGACTTTATGCCCTGCATCGCGCGCCAGTAAAGCAAGGGCGCTCATAAAAGTTCCGCTTATACCTAAAATATGTAAGTGCATAATCATCCCATTCTTATTGTAATAAAGAAACCGTTAGAACATTAACCGCGATTAAACCAAAAGCAGCAAAAACTGACTTAATGGCTGTTGAGTCTAGTGCATATTTATAGACATGGGCGGTAATCACAAACTGCCAAATAGTTAAACCCAAGCTTAAAAACAAATAGATTATCCCAATAAACATCAATAAAGGATTTTTTAAATGAATTTGAGATAAATAGGGAGCCAGAATCAACAAAGGAATAACCAGTATATGGATAATAATATTAATGAAATATAACGTGGTAACAGTTTGTACAAGCCTGGAGGTCACCCCTCTAAAGTACAAGACAAAATAAGTATATATAACGTATGAAATCATTAAACATATTGAGATGTATGCGTTATTTATCAAATCCTCAGAGGAATTTAAGTTAGAATAATCCCATTCAATTGTCATAAGTAATGCTAACAAAATGCCACTCAATACCATGCGAGAAATAGAGTAAGGTGTATTTTCGGGACTTTCTTTTAATAAGCAAATATCCCAATAGCGATCAAATATAAGTTGTAGCATTTAAGTCTTCATTTTTAGTTAATGTAGCCTGAGTCCTATATTGTCAGGTTTTCTCAGTTACGTTCTTCCTTTTTCATTAATTTTTTTACAATGCTAAGTTGTTGTACCACAGGCTCATTCCATGGCCCTGAGATTTTGTAACTGTACGCAGAAATTTTTTGCATGCTTTGATTAATAATTTTATTTGCAACCCAGGCAGCAACACCGGCGACAGGACCACCAGCAATTGTCGCCACAACAGGTAAACTGGCTGTTATGTGCGGAGAAATCTTCAAGTTCAAATCATAAGTATGCTTGATTAAATCCAGGTCCCCTTTCATGCTTGCATAAGCAACCGGGCCATCAAGATAACTGTCTTGCGTTGCCATAATTCCTTTATTAACAGCGAAATTTCCCTGGAAAATATCAAAACTGTATCCTTGATGCGCCAAATCACTGAAATCCAATTGCAAGCGCCGCGGAATAGTTTGCAGACTCAGAATACTCAGTAATTTACCCAGATCCAATTTTTCTTCTGTCTCTTTACTTAAATGCGTAATTCTTCCATTTTTTAGTTGTATATACATATTCCCATTGACTGAAGCAAGCGAAAACGCATACAAGCTTTTTTTCCAGCCTCCATGAAATTCCACATACCCTTTTTTGGCATGCACAGCAGGCATTACATTCCAAAGCTCTAATGTTTTAGCTAAATTTGTGATATTGAGTTTTACATCAAAATTAGTCTGATTAGCTTTTTCTTTTTGAAGCCATTCCCCCTGGGCATTAAATTGATATACTGGAGAATTTATTTGGCAATATTCTATTTTTAATTTTTCAGCAGTCGATTTGCTTTTCAGAGTTACATCACCCACATTGACTTTACCCAAAGACAAATTATCAACACGCAAATTAAGATTAGGTATTTGATTGGGATGCAGTTCCGAAGTCTCAGTAAGCTCATCACTTGCTGATTCAATTTTATCTATATGCAAATAATGCACATGGCCACTTAATTCATTTAAGGGTGGATGATAAACCAAGTCAGCTGCAATATTTTTTTGTTGCAAATTGAAAGACCAGTCTTTATTAGGCAGTATTTTTGCTTTAACAACCATAGTATTAAACTGTTGTTTTAAAAAATTTAATTTTTCTATCGTTATATGGATAATTCTCAGATTAGCCAAGATGGAGTTGTCTGTTTTTGCTGAAGAAAATTGATTGAATACCTCTTTCCATTCCTGAAAATCAAACCCTTTCAAAGTGCCTATAACGGAGAGGCCTGGTAAATTCTGATTTACGGCAGTTGCACTACCCAAACGTAATTGGCCTGAATTAAAAGCATAACCCTCTTTGTTATTTTTAAACAGCAAATCTGCACTGAATCGTTTATCAAAATTACCTCGCACACGCATGAACTTTTTAGACTTAAGTTCAAGATTTAAATTCAGGGGAGTTTTTGCAGCCGATTTTTTACCAAGGGGCTCGGGCAAATTGATATCCAGCCCTTCTAATGAACTAGTAACGTTGATGCTGTCCGCCTCTGAGGGCTTATCGCTTAATTTCAATAAGGCATTCACATTAAAAGAACCATCCAACAAATCAAATAAAGGCAATTTGAACTGGTGCTTTAACGAACTGATGGAACATTTTCCAGTAATGGCGATGGTTGTGGCAGGCTTGGGTAGTTTGACTGATTGAATTTTAATATTCATCGGATGGCCCAGGAGTTCAGCAAAAAGATAGCTATCTGTCACTCCCGCTTCATTAAACATCAATACACCCGATAGGTTTCGTACAGCAAATTGAACTAACTCGTAATTGACCTGCATCGAATTTTTTTTAAAGGTCACATTTCCTTTAGCAAGTACTTCATCATTTTCCGGATACAAAGGTACTTGTACGCTTAAATTCAGCAATGCTTGGCCTTTAATGGAAAGCATTTTTAAAAGTGACAGTTTTTTCCTTAAAGGAGAAGCCATCACATAATTCATCATTTTTTGCACAGAAGCATCAATAGTTCCATTTACCAGTAAGTTTTCTTTGTTCTTGCCAATATCATCAATGCGCAAATGCATATTCTTTGCAGGAACACCCTGGAAATTGGCGTGGACTATATCAATATTCAGGTTACGATTTTTCAAATGAATGTATCCATCAATTTCTTTTACCACTGGCCATTTGGAATTAATAGCTATTTCGCCTCCGCTTGCATAGCTGTCGATAATGAATTCGCCTGTATTATTATCGAAAGGGAACTCTTTTGCTAAACCAATAATTCTGATTTTTCCACTGGCTGCAGCGATACGTTTCACATCATTTTTTAACCATAGATACAATTTGGGCTTCATGTATTTTTTAGGTAAGAATGCAACCCATTGCTGCCAGTTTTTACCAGCGAATTCTGCACCCAGACGTATATTGCCAATAGTTTGCCAAGTCACTTGATCAACGGCCCCTTGCAAGCTTAACGTTAATTCAGGCTGGGTTATTGCAAGCCGCTCTACACTGACTCGCAAACCGTCGCTTAACTCCTTCCAGTCAAATGCCCCATTAAGTAATGTCAATGTTTGTTCGGGGTAGCCTTTTACTTTTATCGATGAATTTTCGGAATCCAGTTCCAAACGCCCTTGCTCAGGTTGCCAACTGATCACACCTGATAAGTTTTTAACCTGGGGAATACTTTCTTTGGCATCCCATCCTATTTGCATAAATCGGGTTAATACATAATTGATTGAATAGCCATTTATAGAAATCTTGTTCTCATCTTCCGCTAAGGAGGGTGTATCATTTACAGCAGTACTGAAATAGGGAACGGGCGGAATAACTGAAACAGGGATATTTAATTGAAGGAGAACCTGAGTATCTTGTAAAACTCCCTGAGGTTTCATTGCCAATATATTCTGGATAGATTGTGGCCAGTTTATAGCGTTAGATAATAATGATTCAATAATGATTGATTTAACAAAAAGCAAATAACTTTGCTGTTCTCTGTTGTACTTAACTAATACTTGATTCTCCGGCCAGGTCACTCCTCCTGTACGTAATCTTATTGGGGCAACATGAAGCTCCCAACCGGCATTGTCAGGTTTCCACGACACATTAGCGAAAAATGATTGAATTAATTGGCTTTGTTGATTATTCAACAGCTTCCAAGCGAGCCGTTTAAATGAAAGTTCTGCTTGTACCGAAGATATCGCGCCATGATGCACATCCAACCATAAATTAATATTACCTTTGCCCCCCTCCAAATGTTCTGTTGTCCTTGGAAAAAGAATTTGCCACTGTGCAGGTACGATATTTTTGGCGGAAAAATAAAACTTACCCTCAATATCCTCGAAATGGTCCGGATCAAAATAACCATCACCCAGGAGTTTAAAATCAGTACTGCTGGTTTGTTCAAGCCGTGCTTCACCCTTGAACTTATAATGTCCCCCTCTATTCGCTACAGATATATTTAAACCATTAACAGGTATCAATCCCCCATCGCTAAAATGAAAATAGGCTGAAACACGTCTGATGATTAAATGATCTTGCTGTGACAACCAGACCAGAATTTGTCTGGTCTTTTCGGGAGTCATATCAGTGCTATTGAGGGAGTCAGTTGTCACTCCATCTATGGACCAATGATTGTCTTTTTCTCGCAAATTCAGATGCATGTCATCAATGTAGAGAACACCAGGCTGAATTTGCCAGCTCCACAAAGATTTAAAAAGGTTTATACCGACCAATAATTTATTAATTCGGAAATTTTGTTTTGAATCGTCGCCCAGAGTGACCTGATTCAATTTCAGCACAGGTTGAAACCAATACCATCCTGTTTCCATCGTTTGAATGGTAACCGGTTGTCCTATCAGAAGTGATAGATGCTGCTCTACTTCCCCCTTATACTCTTTTGCCCAAGGAGTCAGAGAACGAAAGATGCTGGATAAAACAGCCATAAAGATAATCAGGACAGCTAAAAGCATCCAAATTCTTTTTAGTACTTTGCTCACGCCTAATTTTCGATTACTCATTGATATTTTTTACTATACCATTGCTTTTGCGCATACTCATCATTTTCTTTTTGCTCCATGCGCTGTATCTTGATTTGTTCACTCTTGTTAACCCGGTCCACCAATTGGCTGACTCCCTCTTCAGAGATTCTCGCTTGTTTATAGTTCATTTCTGCCTTAGCCCTTAATTTTGCTAAATATGCCAAATGGGCATTCAATTGTATTAAAGCTGTATCCAAATGGCTAATAAAATCGATGCGATTACGTAATCGGGCAACTATTGTTCCCTGTTGACCAATTTTCTCAACTTGGTGTAAATAATCCTGTCGATAGGCGACTAACTGCTCATGCTTCATTTTATTTTGCTTAAATTGCTCTTGGGTTTTTAAGAGATCTTGATAGGCAGCATGTGTCGCATCTTTTTTAATCTGAAGGAGTTGTTTTAAACGTTCCAGTCGCTGGCTCATCAATTAGCTCCCAAAGATGAAGCCAAACGGGATAACATAGCTACGCTTTCCTTATAATTGAACCGCTCATTCATTCCTTGCTCCATGTATTCCCTAATTTTTTCTCTAACGTGAATCGCCTTGTCAATATTTGGATCACTTCCTTTTGCATAAGCACCCAGTAAAATGAAATCTTTATTTTTTTCATATAATGATAAATTCTTTTTCAATAATAACATATCATTCATTTGTTGCTCAGATACTATGGATTGCATAACCCGGCTAATTGACGCCTCCAAATCAATAGCAGGGTATTGTCCCTCTTCAGCTATAGACCGATTTAACACGATATGCCCGTCCAAAATAGCTCGGGCCGCATCTGCAATGGGATCCTGCAAGTCATCTCCTTCGGTTAAAACGGTATAAAATGCAGTAATGGAACCACTTCCTGGCGCCCCGTTTCCTGCTCGCTCAACCAGTTTGGGTAATTTGGCAAAAACTGAAGGCGGATAGCCTTTGGTTGCCGGTGCTTCACCTATAGAAAGAGCGATTTCCCTTTGTGCTTGAGCAAATCGCGTTAAAGAATCCATAAGGAGCAGGACATGCTTGCCCTGATCACGAAAATATTCAGCAATACTTGTAGCAACTTTAGCTCCATGTAATCGCATTAAAGGGCTTTCATCTGCGGGAGCAGCAACTACAACCGCCCGCTTTAAGCCCTCTTCACCTAAATTTAATTCAATAAATTCCTTGACTTCCCTGCCCCGTTCTCCAATTAGTCCAACAACAACTACATCCGCATTGGTATAACGCGTCATCATTCCCAACAAAACAGATTTTCCTACTCCAGAGCCAGCAAACAATCCTATTCGTTGTCCCCGACCTACAGTAAGCAATCCATTTATTGCACGAATCCCTACATCTAAAGGAGTATCAATGACTGCCCTTTTTAAGGGATTGATAGCGGGACTGATTAAGGGATACGCTTCAGTCAAATCAAGAGGGGGACCCTCATCGATAAAGGCGCCTGAGCCATTTACAATTCGCCCTAATAATTGATTTCCCACTTCAACCTGGGCAACTCTCCCCGTTGGGGTGATTATCATACCGGGTGCAAGTCCATGGATCGCCCCTAGAGACATCAAATAAACACAATCAGGGCCAAAACCTACCACTTCTGCTTCAATTGAATGGGTTTCATCAAGAGTAATAAAGCATCTTGCTCCTATAGGCTGATTAAATCCTTTAGCTTCAAGGGTAAGGCCTACAGCACGACTGATCCGACCGCAATGCAATAAACCTGATTGCTCTTTTTCGCGAACTTCAGACAATATTTTAAGGACATAAGATTGATAAATAGTCATCGATCAATCCTGATCTTTATTAGGAACAAACAGATTTTCTTGATTTATATATTTTTCAAAGAGGGTTGTTAAGCGGGTTTGCAACCGGCCATCTAACTCACTATATTCCCCTTTCAGGTAAAAGTCGCCTCGGCTTAATGAGGGATCTGCTACTAAAATTTCCTGTAATCCAGGTATGTCATTCTCACTAAATTCCTGTTGAACCCAGCTTACATCCTCCGGATGCATAGCCAGTGTTTTGTAAGCATGTAGGGAAGGTAATTCCTTTTTAATCGAGTCGAGTAAATTTTTTAATTTATCCGGATAAGCAGTTAATTCGACCCCAATACAATATTGACTTAACCAAATTACTGTTTTAATTATTTCTTGGGTTACATGTTCATCCAGAAGTTTTACCGGATTTTTTAGAATATCAAACCAGCGTAGGAAGTGTTGTCTCTTTTCATTTATTTCCGTCTGCGCTTGTTGCATTCCTTCCGCATAACCTTTTTCTACCGCTTCCTTTTTTAAACGTTCGCATTCGGCAAGAAATCGCTCTTCTTCGCTCATTTCTTGCTTTACTTCATTATTTAAAACCGATTCGTATTTCCAGGTACTAAACCCTTGTATACTTTCTTTTTTCTTTAAGTAGGGTTCAAATTCATCCGCCATACTATCTTCCTGAAATCATATTCAATAAATTAGTGAAGTTTCTCTCTGAGGAACCGAATACTGCAGGCAGGTTCCATTGTTAAATCATCTCATCTCCACCCTTGGATCCCAGTGCAATCTTGCCATCTTCAGCAAGATTTTTTGCAATAGCTAAAATATCACGTTGTGCGCGCTCAACATCAACTACTTTCACAGGCCCCTGTAATTCTATATCTTCACGTAATAAATCCGCCGCCCGCTTGGACATATTGGAAAATATCTTTTCTTTAGTAGGCTCAGTTGTACCTTTTAAGGCGAGTTTTAATTGCTCAGGAGTGACATCGCGCAATAAAGTTTGCATGCTTCGATCATCCATATCGACCAAATTTTCAAAAACGAACATTTTGTCGCGGATTTTTTCACTTAACTCCTGGTCCCAATCTTTGATCTTATTCAGCACTTCCTCTTCCATAGCCCCATCAAAATAGTTAATCACATCAGCAACACTCTTGATTCCCCCTACAGAAGAAGTTTTACTTACCTTTTGGCCGCTAAGTTGTTTCTCAATAACCTGTCCGAGTTCAGAGATAGCCTCGGGTTTAACTGTATCAATATTGCACATCCGCAGAAGCACTTCCGACCTTTTTTCTACACTAAAATAACGTACTACTTCAGCCGCTTGCTCGCTATCCAAATGAATGAGTATGGTAGCAATAATTTGGGGATGTTCGTTTCGAATCACATCTGCAATTAATCGTCCGTCTAACCATTTTAAACGATTCAGGCCACTGTCTTTATCGGAGATAAGGATTCGATCGATAAACGGAGTCGCTTTTTCCAAACCTAAAGCTTCAATGAGTACAGTCCGTAAATAATGCTCTGTATCCACGGTTAAGCTTGTTTGCTCTCCAATCGCATTGGTAAATTCAACCAAGACGTTTTCCATTTTTGCCTTGGTTACATTACTAAGTGTTGACATGGCAACCCCGACTTTTTGTACCTGTCTCGGTTCCAAATGCCTTAACACTTCCGCAGCATTTTTTTCACCCATGCTTAATAGCAAAATGGCCGCACGCTCGATTCCATCCATAATTACCCCCGATCAACCCAATTTTTAACGACCTGTGCTACCCTTTTGGGTTCCTTATCAACTACCTGGCGTAATAAATTCAGTTGCGACTCATAATCATTGGCTTCCTTGATTGAAATGGTTCCATCATAGGTTAAATCACCCAAAGACTGCTCATCATTCGCAATATTGCCAACATTTCGATTGCTTGCCAATGTTTTAAGCATTGGTCTTAGCACCCCAAAAATTAATGCTAAAACAAATAACGCACCCGCAACCTGTTTCACTATAGACCAGAAGATATCTTTCTCCCAAAATCGTTCCTCAGGAATGGCAGCTATAGGATCAGGTTTAACAAAATCAGTATTGATTACATTTAAACTGTCACCACGCTGTGCATTTAAGCCAATTGCATCAGCGACAAGTAATTTAATTTGATCAATTTCTTTTGGAGTCAGTGGAGTTTTGGTTAGTTTTTTAGTCTTTTCATCCATTACTGCTCGATTATCAACCAAAACAGCAACAGTGATTCGTTTAATCGTACCGGGCTGATTTTTAGTATGACTCACTGTTTTATCCAACTCAAAATTTTTGGTACTTTGAGTGCGCGAATCTGAGGATTGACTTACATCGGATTCTGTTGCGGCTTGTCCTTGTTGTGGTGCATTTTTAGGAGGCGTATTCTTGGCAGCAAGCGCAGGATTATTTTGCGGTATATTTGATAAAGTGCCCGGGACCCCAACTGCATCATTTGAAGTCTTGCGTTTTTCTTCCATAATTTGTTCACTACGCAATGAAGGCAGTTCCGGATTAAACATTTCCTGAGTTTGTTCATAACTGGTAAAATCAATATCAGCAGACACTTTTGCCCTAACACGGCCATAACCCAATATAGGTGTCAAAATGTCTTGAATTTTTTGCGCATATTGATGTTCCAAATTTTGTCTGTAGTCCAAAAAGCGCTCGGTATCCGAAAAGAGCGTTTGTCCCCCGCCTTCATTCAATAACTGTCCATCCTGATCAACCACAGTAACACGACTTGAGGACAAATTTGGAATGCTGGATGCAACCAAATTCACAATGGCAGCAATGGTATGTTTTTTCAGCTCCAAACCGGAATAAACATCAAGAAAAACAGAGGCGCTAGGTTCATGAGCATCGCGAACAAAAGCGGATTCACGTGGAATTGCCAGATGAACTCGAGCAGATTTAATGTCATTAAATTTACTTATTGTGCGAGCTAATTCCGCTTCCAGGGCTTGTTTATAGCGGGCACTTTCCATAAACTGACTGCTATTAAATGCATTTGAACTGGAAAAAAGTTCTTCTGAACCTACTGGCTCGCGAGGCAATCCTTCCATTGCCAATTTAAGACGTACACTTTGCAGATCCTGTGATGCAACCATAATTACGCTGTTGTTACTGTCAATCTTAAAATCAATACCATTCCGTTCAAGTGCGGATACTATCTCTGCCGCATCGCGTGCATTCATTTGCGTATATAAAGGCACATAATTGGGCTCACGCGACCATAAAACGACTGCTAGACCAATTGCTATGCTTGCAGCTATACCTACTAATAGACCAATTTGCCGTGCAATAGATAAATTCGAAAACTTTGCAGCTACTGTTGATGCACTATCAGCCAATGCCATATCAAACTCCTACTTATACTGGCATATTCATTATATCTTGATATGCTTGAACTACTTTATTGCGAACTCGAACAGTAGCCTCAAGACCCAGATTAGACTTTTGAGCTGCTATCATCACTTCCCCCAAACTGATATCAGGGTCGCCCATTTCATAACGGGTTTTTAAAGCATCTGCATTTTGATTTAAATCATTCACTTGATTTAAAGCCTGCTGAAATACTGTTCCAAACGAAGATTGACTGGTTTCTGTTTCAAGAATGCCGCTCTCTGCCTTCGCAGACATCGTTTTTATCTGGTTAAGCAGGTTTACTGTATTAATATCATTCATATCCTTATTTACCTCATAATGTGAATTGTACATCCCTTCTACCTTTGTAGTCCCGGGAGAAAAACCGTGCAGGTTTAGTCACAATTCTGTCTGTCTTTCTGAGGAGCAATACGTTAAATTCGCTCCCAATCCATTGATTTATACTGTGTAACCTTCCTCGCGCATTTTTGCCAATTTATAACGCAATGTGCGTTCACTCACTCCTAATAAAGCGGCTACTTTTTGCCTATTCCCCTCATTTTCCAATAAAGTTTTTTCAATCAATTCAAACTCATGGATTTGTAGATTTTTACTGGTGGCAGCAGGAGATGTTTCTGAAGTTAGTGTATTGGTTAAAGACAATTGCAAGTGTTCCGCTTCTATTATTCCTTGCGTCTGCAGGACTAACGCGCGTTGAATTACATTATCCAGTTCTCTCGCATTCCCCGGCCATGGATAAGCCAACATCAGTTTCTGGGCTGCTGGACAAATTACAGGGACTGCAGTGTGTTTGTGTTGGCAATGTTTTCGAATTAAATAGTTTGCTAAAGGAATAATATCATTTTTTCGTTCGCGTAAAGGATCCCATTGCAAAGGAAAAACATTCAAACGATAAAACAAATCTTCCCTGAAACGACCGGCTTTCACTTCATCCTTAAGTTGTCTGTTGGTCGTAGCCAAAATACGCACATCCAAACTAATCGTTTTATTGGCTCCGATTCGCTCTACTTCCTTCTCTTGTAAAACACGGAGCAATTTAGCCTGCAAACTTAAAGGCATTTCACTGACTTCATCCAGTAATAAAGTCCCTCCTTGTGCCTGTTCAAACTTCCCTGGCGTTGATTTATAAGCTCCAGTAAATGAGCCTTTTTCATAACCAAATAAGGTCGCCTCAAGCATTTGTTCAGGAATCGCGGCACAATTAATCGCAATAAAGGGTTGTTTTTTCCGCGCTGAATGATCATGAATGAAATGAGCTAAAACTTCTTTACCAGTCCCACTTTCGCCGCTAATCATCACACCTACATCCGATTGGGCAACTTTTAGTGCCATAGTCAACAGCGCTTGACTTTTTGGATCTTTGGCAATGGGTTCCCCAGTATCTTCATCAAATTCGATTTTGATGTATTGATTGATTTTTTCTGTTAGTACCTGGGCACTGAATGGTTTTTGTAAATAATCCACAGCTCCATGATGGAGGGCGTTTACCGCATCTTGTACTGAACCATAAGCAGTCATCAAAATTACGGGCAATCCCAGCCTTCTTTTTTGGATCTCCGCGAGTAATTGATTTCCATCAAGTTCATCCATACGTATATCCGTCAATACAACCGAAGGATTATGGATTTCAAGAAGAGCCAAAGCTTCCTTGCCATCTTTAGCAGTAATATATGTATGGCCAGCAATAGTCATTGTTTCAGCCAGCGCTTCCCTTAATACTGGATCATCTTCAACGATTAAAACATGACTCATAGAAAGTCCCTTTTCTAAGTGTTATAAAGGAGATCGTCCCGAATGAAGAAAGTATGCTCCTGAACTTTAATCATACTATCCAATCAGGAGATACATCGCCATAGGCAGGGGGACGACTCAAAATATTACGGCAAAAACAAATTAACTTGTGTACCTACTCCTTCTCTAGACTCCAGGCTTACTCGACCACCGTGGGCTTTTACTACTGCATATACGACGGCTAAACCCAAACCATTGCCTTGGGCCTTTGTAGTATAGAAAGGTGAAAAGGCCTGGCTCTTTACATCTTCTGTCATTCCCTTACCATTATCCTCTACTGATATTTGTATACCTGAATCATCCATAGATGCAAGTGTTAAATTAATTTCTGTTGCATCGGATTGTAATGAATTGATCACCAAGTTTAAAACAGCACCAATTAGCGACTCTGTATGAATTAATGACTCCTGAGTAACCAGTCGATTATTCAAATTAAAAGTTACATTTCTGGCCAAAACGTAGGGTTGTGCGCGCTGAACAAGCAAAGAGCACCAGGAATTCATATCCACCCGAGTTGGCTCTATTGTGGTACCCCGAGCAAAAAGCAATAAATCCTGAATTTGTTGCTCAATACTGGAGTGGCATTCTTGCAATCGATGAATCCAGTTTTGGGTTCGTACATCTAAATCCGGGAGATTGTTTAAATGTTCCGTATAAAGCATTGCGGAGGCCAAAGGGGTTCTAATTTGATGTGCAAGCTGTGCAGTCATTGTACCAATTGATACTAAACGTTTTTCATTTTCTTTTGCTTTCTCATAATCTCGGGTCGCGGTAATATCAGTCAAACTGACTAATATACCAGGAAGACTATCCAAAGTTGCAATCGCTACATGAACACGGCGGCCATCGGCAAGAGAAACTTCATGACCGTCATCAGCACGAGGAACAAACGCTCGTAAAAGCACGTCCAACCATAAAGAATCAAGCAAACCATAGCCTAACATTGCTTCTGCAGGGGGATTTAACCAAACAATACGTCCCTGAGAATTTATAATCACCAGAGCAGTTGGCAAGCTGGAGAGAATATCCCACTCGGAAAGAGGTATATGAGGTCTTACAGCACATGTTTGGTAATTAGAATAATGCATACTGGATGAAATTATTATAATTAATAAGAAGACTGTAGCAAATTTGGAATAAAATGAAAATATATTTAAAATCAGGCAATTAAATTAAGTTAGGTTTGTAACTCACTTTCCTCACTCCACTAATGACTTATGTGTTTTTTTAAAATCAAAGTGATATTTTTTTTTCCGAGACGGCAACAACTTACATCTCTAGCGACAGCGAAAAGGAGAGTTGTTGGATATTCCGAAACGGTGTAAATGGAGAAGCAGGCGCGAAAATTTTTGTAATTTTGGACTTTTTTTCCGAATCTCTGTCAGGATTTGGGCTTTTTTTCATCCAGAGATTTCAAAAATGCCATTTTCTCGGCAATTTTAATTTCTAACCCGCGCCCTACCGGTTTATACCAACCGGGCTCTTTCATTCCCTCAGGTAGATATTGCTCCCCAGCTGCATATCCATGGGGCTCGTCATGAGCATATCGATACCTTTTTCCATATCCCAGTTTTTTCATTAAACGAGTAGGCGCGTTACGTAAATGAACAGGCACTTCACGAGACTTATCATGCTTTACAAAATCCATCGCCTGATTAAAAGCAACATAGGCTGCATTGCTCTTGGCGGCAATTGCCAGATAAATAACCGCTTGCCCGAGTGCAAGTTCTCCTTCAGGAGAACCTAATCGCTCATAGGTTTCTGCAGCGTCATTTACAATTTGCATTGCACGGGGGTCAGCTAAGCCTATATCCTCCCAAGCCATTCTCACTATACGGCGGGCCAGATAACGAGGATCCACCCCCCCATCCAGCATTCGACATAGCCAATAGAGTGCGGCATCTGGATTAGACCCACGTACTGACTTATGTAAAGCAGAAATTTGATCGTAAAAATGTTCACCTTTTTTATCAAAACGCCGGCCCTGTTCTGCCAACGCATTCATGACAAATTCTTTGCTTACATCCTCAATATTCATTGCAGTACATGCATTGTGAAGTTGCTCAAGGCTATTCAATAAACGTCGCGCATCGCCATCAGCAAATCCAATCAGCATTTCTACAGCATCATCATCAAATTGCACTGGAGATAACACTGCTTGATGAGCTTTTAGAAACAATTGCCTCAACTCTTCATCAGTTAGAGACTTTAAAACATAAACTTGGGCACGGGACAATAAAGCAGAATTCACTTCAAAAGAGGGATTTTCTGTGGTTGCCCCTATAAAGGTTACCAAACCCGATTCTGTGTAGGGTAACAGGGCATCTTGCTGGGCTTTATTAAAACGATGAATTTCATCAATGAACAAAAGAGTATGTTTTCCGTGGCTGAGGTTTTCCTGGGCTTTTTCCACTGCAGCACGGATATCTTTGACTCCCGAGAATACGGCTGAAAGAGCAATCCATTCACAATCAAATGCTTCAGCAGCAAGACGGGCAATTGTTGTTTTCCCAACCCCAGGCGGGCCCCATAGGATCATAGAGTGGCATTTTTTACTGGTAAAGCTAAGTCGCAATGATTTCCCTTCACCCAATAAATGACTTTGCCCTATCACCTCATCCAGGCTTTTGGGCCTTAACAGTTCTGCAAGCGGAGGGTTGGGGTTGGTATTAAATAAACTCATTGCTGTACCACATCAACCCCTTTGGGTGTTTTGAATTGAAACAAATTACCTGAAAGTTTAGGGTTTAACTTGATTTGTGATAATTTCACTGTAGTCACCTGCCCTAACTGGTCATATAGCTCCAATCCCGTTAAGCTATCTTGTCGAAAAATTAATTTTATGCGCTGAAAATTCGCTTTTGATGATTTTGACTTGAGATCAAAAACCAGGTCTTTCCCCATGCTACTCTGAGTCACACTAAAATCACGGGTTACGGTATTGTCATAACCACTTAAGAATAAAGCAGCAGTTCCACCTAAACCTTTCCGTTGGGTTTTAACAGTAACTTGCTCCAAATCTTTATCATAAACCCAAATTTTATGTCCATCAGCTACCATCAATTGTGCCATGGGCTGTTCGGTTTGCCAGCGGAATCGACCTGGTCTTTGCAAGGCCATAGTCCCTGAGGAACTGGAGACAACCCGATGCTTTGCTTTTACTGATTGTTTGAACACCGCCGTCATTGAGCGAATGCCATTTAATTTGGCTTGTAATAATACATCAGGTGTTTCACTAAATACCGCAGTAGAAATACTTAAAAGCAATACCATTAATATTTTTTTCATTAATTAATCCTCCGTTACAGATGACACCAACACATCTCGATAACCGCCATCCAATGGACCTACAATTCCTGTGCGTTCCATTTCCTCAACCATTCTGGCTGCGCGGTTATAGCCTATCTTCAGACGCCGTTGTACTGCAGATATACTGGCTTTACGTGTCTGAATAACAAATTCCACAGCTTGATCATAGAGAGGATCATCATCCTCAGCAGACTGACCGTCTTCATCAGCCCCCCCCTCATTACCATCACCTGTCAATTTTAAAATATCGTCAATATAATCAGGTTCTCCGCGGGCACGCCAATCATCAGCAATACGATGCACTTCCTTATCATCAACAAAAGCACCATGGACCCGTAAAGGTGCACCGCTTCCTGGGGCTAAATACAACATGTCTCCATGGCCTAATAATTGTTCCGCACCTTGTTGATCTAATATAGTACGAGAATCAATTTTTGACGAAACCTGGAATGACATTCGTGTCGGAATATTGGATTTAATTAATCCCGTCAAGACATCTACCGAAGGTCTTTGGGTAGCAAGAATCATATGGATCCCTGCAGCGCGGGCTTTTTGAGCAATTCGGGCAATTAATTGCTCTACCTTCTTGCCCACAACCATCATCATGTCAGCCAATTCATCAATGACAACCACAATATAAGGTAAAAGCTCCAATTCGGGTGCGGTTTCATCCATGGAATCAACTGGTTTCCATAAAGGATTGCTTATAGGTTGTCCATTAGCGATAGCTTCGCTTATTTTACTGTTAAAGCCTGCCAAATTTCTTACACCTAAAGCAGCCATCAATTTATAACGACGCTCCATTTCTTCTACACACCATCTTAGAGCACTAGCAGCTTCTTTCATGTCAGTGACCACAGGCGTTAACAAGTGGGGAATGCCGTCATAGACAGACAATTCAAGCATTTTGGGGTCAACCATAATGAGCCGTACCTGGTCAGGAGTCGCCTTAAATAAAATACTCAAGATCATGGCGTTAATACCTACTGATTTACCCGATCCCGTGGTACCTGCAACCAGTAAATGGGGCATTTTTGCCAAATCAACAACTACAGGATGGCCTGCAATGTCCACTCCCAAAGCTAAAGTTATTGGGGAGTGTGCCTGCTGGTAAACATCTGCCAATAGAACATCAGATAAGCGGACAGTTTCGCGGGAATGATTAGGTAATTCCAGACCAACTACAGTTTTACCAGGAATTACTTCCACAACCCGGACTGAAATTACGGATAGAGAGCGGGCTAAATCCTTAGCCAAAGCCGTCAATTTGCTCACTTTTACACCTGCAGCCAATTGCAATTCAAAACGGGTGACTACGGGTCCTGGGTGAACCGCCACAACACCCGCCTGGATTCCAAAATCAAGTAAGTGTTGTTCTACCTCACGTGATAAGTTCTCCAGTTCCTGATGCGTATATCCTCCCATAGGTTTACCAGGTTGACCTTTATCCAATAAAGTAAGCGAGGGCAGCTCTCCTGACGTGCTCACTTTAGGGATACGAATTTCTTTTACCTCTTTTACAGGTTTGACAATTTCCGGTTTTACTTCCTGAGTGATTACTACAGGAGGAATATTTACTTCTTTTTCTGGTTTGGGTTTAAATAACTTGGGAGCAGTTTTCTCCTGGGATATTTTCGGAGATGTTTTAGTGAGTTTGCTCTCCTTGGAGTGTTCAATTTGGGATTTAATGAAAAAAACCGTTTTGTGAACTCCTTTAGAAACATAGTTCACAATAAATAGAGTATAGAAACCGATTAATTCGATTGCTTTTATCCATGATAATCCGGTTAGCCAGGTGGTTCCCACCAAAAGCATGGCCAGCAGAACTAAACTTGCTCCATGCAAGTTGAGCATTTGATACCAACCACCACCGACAGCCTGCCCTATAAACCCTCCTGCACCATGTATGGAGTCCAGTTGATTCATTTCTGCTTCCAGACTTAATAAACCACACCCTCCTGCAAACATGAGCATTAAGCCAATGGAGCGAAGCAGTAAAACCCGTTTATCAAGGCTTCTTAGAGCACGTAAGTCTTGTAACAATGCCCAGGAAATATAAACAAAAGTTATGGGTACCAAATACGCGAAATATCCAAAAACAAAATACAGGGCATCAGCAATATAAGCGCCTACCTGTCCGCCTGAATTCGCGACCACAGTTCCCGCTGGGGAATTATGTGAAAATCCCGGATCGCTTGTTTTATAAGACAATAATGACAATAGCACAAAAAGTGCGCTTGTTAAGATTATTATAAAACTACCTTCACTAAGTCGTTTTACAACATAGCTGGGCATGTGATTTTTAGAGCCGTTCGATTTTTTTCCTGACTGTTGTTTTTCCATAGGTATTTTCATATCTTTGTTTTTGTCATAATATTCGCCATCTTAACACAAAATATTAAAATATTAAGGAAGGCAGAGACAATGAACTCAAGCAATCATCATCGCTTAATAATATTAGGTTCAGGGCCAGCAGGTTATACTGCCGCAGTCTATGCCGCAAGGGCCAATCTTCACCCAGTTTTAATTACTGGCATGCAGCCAGGGGGTCAATTAACAACCACAACCGAAGTTGATAATTGGCCGGGGGACATCGAGGGTTTACAAGGCCCTGCCTTAATGGAGCGTATGCAAAAACACGCAGAACGCTTCGATACCCAAATTATTTTTGATCATATTGTTAAAGCCAATTTAGCACAAGCACCCTTCACCCTTCAGGGTGATAGCGAGACCTACACATGCGATGCCCTGATCATTGCAACAGGAGCTTCTGCAAGGTACCTTGGATTGGAATCTGAATCCGCCTATCAAGGCAGAGGAGTTTCTGCCTGTGCCACCTGCGATGGCTTTTTTTATCGAAACAAAGCAGTTTGTGTTATCGGTGGAGGAAATACTGCCGTTGAAGAAGCTCTCTACTTATCCAATCTTGCCGCTAATGTAACTTTAGTACATCGACGAGACAGCCTGCGTGCAGAGAAAATTCTTCAAGATAAACTTTTTGAAAAAACCCGTAATGGTAATATTAAGATAATATGGAACTCCACCCTTGAAGAAGTAATTGGCGATGATAAAAAGGTAACCGGGGCTTTAATCCGTAACGTGCAAAATGATACCAAGGAATTATTAAATGTAGATGGTATATTCATTGCTATAGGCCATACGCCCAATACGGATTTATTTAAAGATCAACTTGTCATGAATAATGGTTACATCGTAATCAAATCAGGACTTGATGGAATGGCAACAAGCACTTCCGTTCCTGGCGTATTTGCCTGCGGGGATGTGGCGGATCATGTCTATCGACAAGCCATTACCTCGGCTGGTTTTGGTTGTATGGCGGCTCTTGATGCAGAACAATATCTGGATTTGAATTTAGGGAAAAAATAGAACATATCCAAAAAACAGCCTGGGTGTTTAGTATCCTGAACCTCAGGCTACGATGATGTCTCTGAAGCCTTATTTTGATTCAACATTTTTAACATAATATCTTTGCCCATAGCCTCGACCATTTTCATAAACAAGGGAGGTTTTTTCTCCTGCAAACGACGTAAATCGGTATAACGCCAATATAGAAAATCAACTGGTTCCCGTGCATGAATTGTTGTAGTTGCTTTACCATCTCTGAAATAACTCATTTCCCCTATAAAATGATAAGGCCCCAATTCAATAACCGCTCTCTCAACTTCTATATAGACCTTCCCATTTGTAATCAGCATGAGGTTTTCTACAGGATGTCCCTTGGTTAACACTTCCTTGTTGCTGGAACTACCCCGGTAACTTAATTTGATAAGACGAATAAAATCGCTGGTTTGCATGTCAGCAAAAAATATATCTTTTATTTGTTGCAAATCATAAGGTAAATCCCTGGGGATCATATCTCGTAACAAAATACCGATCTGTACAAAATTAATTATTAGTGATGCAATCGCCCAATAAGTAACTGGTGGAACATTGACCAATGCTCCATAAAGCAGAAACGATAAATCCGATATAACAAATATAGTGCGAATAAAAAGGACTTTCCTAAAGCAAAGACTAAGAAGAATTAGGATATTCCCTAAACTATACAAATAATCCAATTGTTTCCTCCAATTCTTGTTTATAATAAGTGTAGAATAAAAAAGATCTATGAGTTAAAAAGTCCCGACAAATCCAGGAGATTGAATTGAACTTTAATGAACTTTACTCCTTCCCGGATCCAGAACAAAGTGATGCCCAGGGTTTGTTATTTATTGGAGGAGATTTATCTCCCCAACGAATACTTCAAGCCTACAGGCAAGGAATTTTCCCCTGGTATGAGCCTGGGACACCCATTTTATGGTGGTCTCCAAATCCACGACTCATACTCATTCCCAATGAGTTTAAGGCGTCTCGCAGTTTGCTCAAATCATTGAAAAAACCGTTTAGTTTCACGATAGATACAGCATTCAGGCAAGTCATTGTTGAATGTGCTACTGGAGCTGGGCGCCTTGATAATACGTGGATAACTCAAGAAATGATTGAAGCATACACCTACTTACATACTATGGGTTATGCCCATTCTTTTGAAATATGGTATGAGAACGAACTTGTAGGCGGTTTGTATGGACTTAGCTTAGGCCATGCGTTTTTTGGTGAATCGATGTTCCATAAGATGACTGATGCATCAAAAATTGCTTTTTATTGTTTATGCAAAACAATGGCCGAATGGAGCTTTGATTTTATTGATTGTCAAATTCCAACAAAGCATTTACAAAGTCTTGGAGCAAAGATTATTCACCGCAAGGAATTTCTCCACATGCTTGGTCAATCGTTAGAACATCCTACAAAACAGGGTTTGTGGAACACTACAAACAATATTTAAAATCACAACAATTTGTACTATTATTATACGGTATGAGCCTGCGTTAGCATTCCTTATTTTGAATTCCCAGGAAATGATAATGTAAAGTGTTAAATAAACCGGAGTACCCTATGGGATCAAAAGCAGAGTCTAAGGTTCCTGTTATTTTTGGAAAAATTAAGAGTGACCAGTTACATATGATTTTAGAGGGAAATGATGCCAAAAACAAAGCAACCAAAGCCGTATTTCTAATAAGGGAAGATGAAAAATTACAAGGATTTATGACTGTTTCATATTACTCGCAAGAACATGATATGGTCAAAAATATTCGATTTGGATTAACCAAAGAGGGTTGGAAAGTAGCTCCCAGGCCACCCCGAGAACCAGCATTTACTGATACGCTCGAGGTAAAGGAAAAATATCTGCATGACAAGGCTAGATTTGATAAAGAGATGCAGGGTTTTATTAATACAGCAGGGATTTTGTTCGAACAAAATGCTTCCTGCGAACTGATTAAAATGTTGACCCAGGAATTAAAAGAAAAATTTGAATTTGATTTAAGTGGACTTATTCGTCCTAGTGAGACCCAAGCGAGTAAGGAAAAACACTTTTCCGATTATGTTGGCGATGTTTTTATAACCGATTCTGTTCTCGGGCTAAGCAGTGTGAATAATCTCTAGGAAGGAAAATCATATTGAAGACAGGTTCCATAAAGAAATTAAGAGAAAACTCAGATTAAGGAGCGATATAATAGCTAATTTTTATAAGCTTAGATTGCCATTTTCCTCATTTTAGTGCAGTATACACGCTATAAGTATAGATACATAATAAACATTATAATTTTGGTACATCACTGAGAGACCTATGGCAAAAGAAGATCATATAGAAATGGCTGGTACTGTTATAGATACCCTACCTAATACCATGTTTCGGGTTGAATTAGAAAATGGACATGTTGTCACTGCCCACATTTCTGGTCGTATGCGTAAAAATTACATTAGAATTTTGACTGGCGATAAAGTTAAAGTTGAGTTAACTCCTTATGACTTAACTAAAGGCCGCATTATATTCCGCGATAAAAACTAAGCGGTATCTTATTCAAAATCATCCCTTGCAATGTCACTGAAGAGTATTCAAGTGCGGCTCGCTCTTATTTTCTAGCCATGAAACAGCATCATTATAGCCCGGGGATGGCACAAGCCTTTACTCGGGAAAATCAAGCTTGACCTCCCCAACACTTTAATTCCAGAGTAAAAGCTTTGCGTATCTGTTGCGGAGAAGCTTGACCAACTTTGTGTCCTTGGCCAAGCTCAATCTAACGTCTTATAAAGCTTCAAATATGGCAGCAGCTCCCATTCCCGTGCCAATACACATGGTGACCATTCCATATCTTCCTTTGGTTCTTCTCAAACCATGCAATAAGGTAGCCGTTCTTACCGCACCTGTAGCCCCTAAGGGATGACCTAAAGCAATAGCCCCTCCTAGTGGATTTACTTTACTTCGCGGTAGATCAAGTTCTTTAATAACCGCCAAAGCTTGAGCTGCAAAAGCCTCATTAAGCTCTATCCAGTCAAGTTGATCCAGGGTAATTCCCGCACGCTTTAAAGCAATAGGAATTGCCTTAATAGGACCGATCCCCATAATTTCAGGCGGAACACCTGCTACAGCATAGCTTAATAATCGTCCAATGGGTTTTAAATTATACTGACGTAAAGCCTGCTCACTGGCCAATAAAGCAATCCCTGCTCCATCACTGGTTTGTGAACTGTTACCTGCTGTAACTGTCCCTCTTGCTGCAAAAACAGGTTTTAATTTAGAAATGACCTCATAAGAAGTATCTGCACGCGGTCCTTCATCATCAGTGATCCATTTTTTCTTAACCATCGTTGTGGAATGAATTAAATCAGCATGTCTCACGGTCACTTCAATGGGAACAATTTCTTCTTTAAAATCACCTCGTTGTTGTGCCGCTATGGCTTTCTTATGGCTTTCAGCAGCGAATTCATCTTGTTGCTCGCGACTAACTTCCCAGCGCTTGGCCACATTTTCTGCAGTTATTCCCATGCCGTATGCGATTGCGACATCTTCATTATTAAAAATAGCAGGGTTTGCTGTGTACTTGTTTCCCCCTAAGGGTACCATAGACATACTTTCAACGCCTCCTGCAAGCGCCAAATGTATATCCCCATTACGTATGGACTGTGCGACGGTAGCAATACTTTGAACTCCTGAAGAACAAAAACGATTGATGGTCATCGCAGGAACAGATTGGGGTAAGCCGGCAAGTAGGGAGGAAATACGCGCTACATTCATTCCCTGCTCAGCCTCGGGCATAGCGCAACCAACCACAACATCTCCTATTTCTTGTTGATCCAGCGAGGGATAACGTTCCATTAAATTTCTGATTACATGGGCTAGTAAATCATCAGGCAAGGTATTCTTAAATACACCGCGTGGTGCTTTACCAACAGGAGTACGTAATGCGTCAATAATATAAACATTAGTCATTTTTCAAATCTCCCTTAATTGCGTAACGGCTTGCCAGTCTCTAATAAATGACTAATCCGTGCCTGAGTTAATGGTGATGCAGCAAGATTAATAAAGGCTTGTCGCTCCAATTGAAGCATCCAATTTTCATCGACCAAGGTATTTTGGTTAAGATCGCCGCCACAAAGTACTGTTGCCAACTCCGTAGCTATAAAATAATCATGCTTAGAAATAAAGCCGCCTTCTAACCAGTTCACTAAACCTGCTTGTAATCGCGCTTTACCCTCAATTCCAGCAATTGGGAATTGTTTCTTTAAAGGAGGCAGGTAATTTTCTACATGCATCAAATTAATCTTGGACAAAGCTACATAGAGTACTTCGTCAGCATGCATTATATAGCTGTCCGTATCGCATAAATAACCCATTTGCATGGCCTCGGCAGCTGATGCTGCAACCTGCCCAGTGGCGATTTGCTGGTAGTAACTCTGGAGTACCGTCATTAAATCACCTTTAGGCGCCCGTTCGGCAGCCCGCATTGCCATTTCCTTACATCCACCGCCGGCGGGTATCACTCCCACGCCCACCTCAACCAGACCTGGGTACGCTTCAAAAGCAGCAACAACCGCATCACAATGCATCATTAGCTCACAACCACCGCCAAGGGCACGGCCTCTTAGGGCGGCAACTGTGGGGATAGAACTATATTTTAAGCGCATAGCCACACGTTGAAACTGAGCGATCATCTCTTCCAACGCTTGCATTTTATTGTCTTTTATAAGAGTTAAAACACCTCGTAAATCAGCACCTGAGCAAAAATTGGTAGCATCCTGTTGGTAGATAATTAATCCACGACATTGTTTTTCTGCAGTTTCAATCGCAGCATCCAATCCATCAAGAACAGATTGTCCCACTGTGTTCGCCTTGCTTTTAAAACTCACAACAGCTACATCATCCTGTAAGTGCCACAAACGTACCCCCTCATTTTCATAAATCACAGGTGTAGGAGGCGCTGTTTCCTTAATGACTCGGTCAAAAAAGAATTGACGTTTATAAACAGGCAATTGACTGCGTGGCTGATAATCACCAAATTGTGGAGAATACGCTCCTTTTTCGGTATAGAAGGCATCTATTTTAAAAAGCCATTGAGGCAATTGTGCTGTGCCAAGTGATTTTTGTTCTTCAATAGCGCGCTTTATATAATCCGTCATTAGGGTTAAACCCGCCAATTGCCAGGTTTCAAATGGACCTTGTATCCACCCAAAGCCCCAACGGATTGCCAGATCAACATCCCTGACATTATCCGCAATTTCTTCAATATGATAGGCGCAATAATGAAATAAATCCCTGAAACACGCTGCCAGGAATTGGGCTTGCTTGTTATTGGAGGTAATGAGTTTTTGCATCCGTGAAGCAGGATCAGAGTCACTCATGATGACTTTTAATTCATCATTCACAGTAGGTTGTGCTGGACGATAAGTTCCCGATTTAATATCGTAAACTTCAATGTTCTTGCCGTTTTTCCTATAAATGCCCTGACCGGTTTTTTGGCCCAAATGCCCTTGCTGAATCAGGTGACTGAGCCATTCAGGCAAATTAAAACACTGATGCCAGGGGTCATCTTTGAGTTGTTGCTGCATGGTATGAATAACATGCTGCATGGTGTCTAAACCAACAACGTCCATAGTACGAAAAGTTGCAGATTTTGGTCTACCAAGCAAAGGCCCCGTTAATGCATCAACTTCATCTAATCCCATCTCCATGGCAAAAGCGTGGTGCAAAGTTGTTAAAAGGGAAAACACGCCTATGCGATTGCCTATAAAATTAGGTGTATCCTTGGCACGCACAACCCCTTTACCCAAATAACGAGTTAACCAGGTTTCCAAATTATCAACTAAATCCTTGTCGGTAGTTTTTGCAGGAATAAGCTCGGCAAGATGCATGTAACGGGGAGGATTAAAGAAATGAACACCGCAAAAATTCTTTCTATGTACCTCAGGTAAAACTGAACATAAAGAATTGATACTCAAACCCGAGGTATTACTTACTAAAATGGAATGTTCTGATAAAAAAGGAGAAATTCGCTTATATAAATCTTCTTTCCAATCCAAACGTTCTGCAATTGCTTCGATAATTAAATCGCAGGAAGATAAGTCAGCGAGGTGTTGCTCATAATTTCGTGCTTGCAATAAGGCTGCAGTATGCACTGTTGCAAGCGGGGCCGGTTTTAGCTTTCCTAAATTTGCAATAGCTTTATCAATTAGTGCATTTGGATTTCCTTCTTTGGATGCCAAATCAAAGAGTAATGTTTCCATGCCTGCATTAACACAGTGCGCAGCAATCTGTGCCCCCATAACACCTGCCCCCAGAACTGCGACTTTTTTTATAAAAAAAGGTCCCTGCATTCTTTCTTCCTCGTTAATTAATATGGCCTGGGTGAAGCGAAGCGTAACCCGGGTTCTTATCGCAAACAGAATACCTGGATTATGCTTCGCTTCACCCAGGTGCAGTTTCTACTAATCAAGCCAAATCAAAACGAATACCTTGCGCCAGAGGTAATTCATTTCCCCAATTTATAGTATTGGTTTGCCGACGCATATAGGCTTTCCATGAATCTGATCCCGACTCACGACCACCCCCAGTTTCTTTTTCTCCACCAAATGCACCGCCAATTTCGGCACCGGACGTACCTATATTGATGTTGGCTATTCCACAATCACTTCCCCAAGCACTTAAAAAATGTTCTGCATTCTTTAAATTCTGGGTAAACATAGCTGAAGACAACCCCTGCGGGACATGATTTTGTAGAGCAATTGCCTCATCAATTGTTTGAAAAGGCATAACATATAAAATCGGAGCAAACGTTTCTTCCTGTACAATATCCCAATGATTTTTCACATCACATACCAATGTGGGTTGCACAAAAAAGCCAGGGCGATGCAGCTGTTCTCCGCCAAAGATAATTTGGCCGCCTGCTTCTTTAATTCGGGATATTGCCTGATTAAACTGTTCTACAGCATGTTTATCAATTAGAGGTCCCATTAAGTTTTTCTTATCTAAAGGATCACCTATTGTTACCTGTTCATATGCAAAACGTAAACGCTCAACAACATAATCATACTTGGTATGATGAACAAACAGACGCCGAGTGGAAGTACATCGTTGTCCGGCAGTTCCCACAGCGCCAAAAACAATGGCCGGAATTGCTAAATGAAGATCAGCCGACTCATCAAGAATTATGGCATTATTGCCGCCTAACTCTAAAATCGTTTTACCCAGACGTGAAGCCACTTTTGCAGCTACTTCTTTTCCTACTGCGGTGGAACCGGTAAATGAGATAAGTGGTATGCGCTTATCATTAACCATAGTTTCGACTACATCATGGCTTTCCGGAATAACCAGACTAAATATTTCGGGACAACCATTAATTCTTAATACATCATTGCAAATATGCTGAACTGCTACCGCACACAAAGGTGTTTTTGCTGAAGGCTTCCAGACGGTCACATTACCACAAATAGCCGACAGAAATGCATTCCAGGACCAAACGGCAACAGGAAAGTTAAAGGCTGAAATCACGCCGACAATTCCATAGGGATGCCATTGCTCATACATTCTGTGCTGAGGACGCTCGGAATGCATGCTGTTTCCATAGAGCATTCGTGACTGACCTACTGCAAAATCAGCTATATCAATCATTTCCTGAACCTCACCATCCCCTTCTTGTTTGGACTTTCCCATCTCCAGGGACACCAGACTGCCCAAGGCATCTTTATGTTCACGTAATGCTTGACCTATTTGTCTTATTATTTCGCCTCTTTTGGGAGCAGGAACTTTTCTCCACTCATGTGCAGCATGCTGCGCACGGGTCATTATTTCCTCATAGTCCTCGCTGGTGCAGGTTGCGATTTCTGCGAGTTTTTCTCCATTTGCTGGATTATAAGAGATTAATTTATGCTCATGTACTCCACTTTGCCAACCCTGACCACTAAAGGCTCCCGGATTAACAGCGTGAATTTTCAAGCGTTTTAATATGTCCATTCATTATCTCCAAAGTAACCCGGATAAATAATGTATTACCCGGGAACAGTACAACGCCATTGCAGGTTACGCGTAATAGCGACCAAAGCGATTTTCCAAAATAGCAGCTAAATGAAACTTTTCCTGTAATATCAAGCCTTTGTATTCATTAGATTGGCCCATAACCAAATCTACTACAGCACAGACACCTGAAGCAGTGCTTATTTGAATTGCTGACCATTCCAGTCCACAAATTTCTTCAGGATAAATCTTTTTCACGTAATTTTTTTCTGTCAGCTCACCCCTTTTTATTCCTTCGACAGAAACATAAACAATAACCAGATCTTGATATGTTTTAGGGATAGAGTTTTCCAAAATACGTTTTAAAGTCGGTCTGTCCTGGTTGAGTCGTAAGTCATTCATCAATAAACGCATTTTTGAACAATG
Source organism: Fluoribacter dumoffii NY 23 (assembly GCF_000236165.1). Classification (NCBI taxonomy): domain Bacteria; kingdom Pseudomonadati; phylum Pseudomonadota; class Gammaproteobacteria; order Legionellales; family Legionellaceae; genus Fluoribacter; species Fluoribacter dumoffii. Next base: position 1,330,634 of record NZ_CM001373.1, read on the forward strand.
GCCGGGATAGCGCATTGTCTTATAATTCATGGTCTGGACTTTTCCAGCATGGATTTCTGCCAAACTTCCAAGTCCACCAGATGTGTTGAACGCTTCATATTCACAACCATCAATTTGAATGGTCTCCAATCCTTCCAAAGGTGCTAAAGTTACCGCTCTCCCATACTTAATTGCATAACAGGGATTGCCGTATTCATTGATTACCCCGTCGGTAGACCAGGTTAATGAATATTGAAGGGCATTATTGGCATTTTGTGGAAGAGCTCCCACACGCAATTTCACATGATGGCTTTCTTCAAATTCCTGCATGAGGCTGTTTGCTGCAATGCTGATAAATCCAGGAGCCAAACCGCATTGAGGAACAAAGGCGGTCTCGGCATCAAGAGCAATGGCCTTTATTGCTTCGGTAACTGCTGTATCTTCGGTAAGATCGAAATAATGTGCTTTAGCCGCTTTTGCCGCTTCAGCTACATAGGTATTTAAAAAATATGGAAGGCTGGAGATAACAGCCACAATATCATGCTTTTCCATATATGCCTGGGTTGACTGTTGATCCCGAACATCCAAGGCTACCGTTTTAATTTTGGGTACTGCTTCCAACAGCCTTTTTACATCTGATCCATTGAAATCTATATCTACTAAATGGACCTGGTAGGAACCGCTATCTGATAATAAACATGCGATTAAGCTACCAATTTTCCCTGCGCCAGTAATCATTACATTATACATTTAATCCCTCTCCCATTATAAAACGGGATCATCCTACACAAATTATTGAGACTTGAATAGTATTCTTGAAAGTATGTGCATGACAAAATAACAATTTTTTAAATTGGGTGTTATTTTTAATTTTGATGCATAATATTGAAAAAGGGCTATATTAAATGGTGAAGCTACAAAGGGAATTGGTCATGAGTAAATCCAAAATAAAATATTCCAAACCTGCCGAGAAAGCTCAAAAACCTTTATCAACTGATCTTGAAGCAAATGATTATGAGGGAATCAGTTTCGATAGGTTATTTCACGCCACACTCAGTCAATTTAGCACCTGGCTCTCACCAGGCACGCTGATAATGTCTTTTGCAGATTGGTTAATCTATTTGTTCTTTGCACCAGCAAAACGCGCCGATTTAAACAAAGATGCCCTCAAAAAATTAGGGTATTTATTATTGTACATTCAACAACAGAGCCAGGGTAAATGCGAGCCTTGTATTGAAGTACGCCAGACGGATCATCGCTTTCAAAATGAATTGTGGTCAGCTTTTCCATTCAATATATACACCCAATCTTTTTTATTAACTGAAGGATGGTGGAATGATGCAACATCCCATCTTCGCGGAGTTTCCAAGCATCACGGGAATGTTGTTAATTTTGTAACACGCCAATTTCTAGATGTGTTTTCCCCATCAAATTTTCCTGGAATGAATCCTGAGGTCATTTCCACCACCATGATTGAAGGCGGGATGAATTTCATAAACGGTTGGAGTAATTTAATAGAAGACATTATCCGCCATTTAAATAACAAACCCCCCGCAGGCGCTGAGCAATATAAAGTGGGTCAGAATGTAGCGGTAACTTCTGGTAAAGTTGTATATAGAAATCATTTAATTGAGCTAATCCAATATGAACCCACAACGTCAACAGTATATCCGGAACCGATATTAATCGTCCCCGCCTGGATCATGAAATATTATATTCTGGACCTCTCACCAAATAACTCCATGGTGAAGTTCCTGGTGGATAAAGGACATACTGTATTTATGATTTCCTGGAAAAATCCAACCTCCGAAGATAAGGATCTGGATCTTTCTGATTATGCGGTATATGGGGTGATGGATGCCCTAAAAGCCATCAATCAAATTATTCCACAAGAAAAAGTTCACACCGTAGGATATTGTATTGGAGGAACTTTATTAACGATGGTTGCAGCCCGAATGGCAGCTAAAGGAGATGACCTTCTAAAAACAATGACCTTATTCGCAGCACAGACAGATTTTGAGGAAGCCGGAGAACTGCAGTTATTTATTGACGAGAACCAGCTTACCTATATTGAAGATATTATGTGGGAAAAAGGATATTTAGACGGGGCTCAGATGGCCGGTGCATTTAGTATGTTACGGTCTATAGATCTCGTTTGGTCCCGTATTGTTTATGATTATTTATTGGGTAAACGACAAAAAATGAGCGATCTGATGGCTTGGGATTATGATACTACCCGAATGCCTTATAAGATGCATAGCCAGTATTTACGTTATTTATTTTTGAATAATGATTTGGTTGAAGGCCGTTTAAAAATTCATAATGAAAATATTAATCTGGCGGATATTAAAATCCCGATTTTTGCAGTAAGTACTACAAAAGATCACATAGCACCCTGGAAATCGGTATATAAAATTCATTACTTTACTGACAGCGACATTACCTTCGTTTTGGCTAATGCTGGACATAATACAGGTATTGTTAATGTGCCCGGAGAGCCTGGACGAACTTATCAAATGCTTACTCATAAATTAGAGGACAAACATTTGGCGCCCGATGTCTGGGTAGAAAGAGCTCCTCATTTCCAGGATTCTTGGTGGCCGGCATGGGAAAAGTGGCTTGCAGGCTATTCAGGAACCAAAATGAAACCGCCTCAAATGGGTAACCCGGAAAAAGAGATGCGACCAATTTGTGATGCACCAGGCACTTATGTTCTGAAAAAATAAAGCAGCCGCTGCTCAACTTCTTTCCATCTTGTTTTTCTGACATACCAGAACTGATGGTATATACTGAGGGTATGCCAAAATTACAAAATATTTCCGTAATCCTTGACCTGACTTAAGGACTCAATTATCTTATCGTTTTATAAATTTTTAACAGCCATGAAGCAAACTGCTTTAGCCAATTCTTTCCCGTTGAACCCATCAATTCGTCTTGGCTACATTAAATACTTCCTAGTATTTATAGCAGGCTTGCTGGCGCCCTTCGGTTTCGCTCCGTTCCACATACCAGGCTTAACGCTCATAAGTTTGGCATTTTTCTATTCGAGTTTACAAAATTGCTCTAGAAAACAGGCACTTTCTTTAGGTTTTTTTTACGGGATAGGTTACTTCGGTTTCGGAGTTTCCTGGGTTATAGTAAGTATTCATGATTATGGCCAGCTAAATTATTTTCTTTCCGGGTTGGTTACCTTGATTTTTATTATGTATCTTTCGCTGTTTCCAGCCCTGGTTGCTTATTTTTATAAATTGCTCGAGTTTCAAAATCGCAAACTGCTGTCGCTCACCCTTTTTTGTGTCTTATGGTGTCTGAGTGAATATTGTCGTGCCAATTTATTCACTGGCTTTCCCTGGTTATTTGTAGGAACCCCTCTTATTGATACGCCAATAAAATACATTACCCCTGTTTTAGGCGTCTATGGATTAAGTTTATTGTGCGTCCTTATTGCAACCTTACTGACTTTAGCGTTAGCCCCAAATACCCCCAAGCGCCCCCATTATTTAATTGCTATTGTACTCATTCTTATCAGTCCTATGCTGTGTAAAAATGTTTCATGGTCACAAATCAAATACGAACCCATCAGCATCGGCGCTGTGCAAGCAAACTTGTCCATGCGCGATAAATGGGATGAAACCTTATTTTGGAACTTACTTAAATATTATGAAAATGCCATTAATAAACTTTTAGGGAAACAATTAATCATTTTACCCGAATCAGCCATTCCCCTTCCTGCAAGTTATCTGGATAAATATTTGCTTAATTTAAATAACAAAGCATTGAAAGCTAAAAGCGCATTAATGCTAGGCATTTTACAACCTACAAATGATAGGGAAACTAATTATTACAATTCGGTAATCACACTAGGACAAGCAAAAGGAAAAAAACTCAAGCGCCAATTAGTCCCCTTTGGAGAATATATTCCCAAACCCCTGGTTACGATTAATCGTTGGTTAAATTTACCAGAACCGAACTTGTTGCCAGGAAAACGCAAACAATCATTAATTCGGATTGAAAACCGCCCAATAGCAAGCCTTATTTGTTATGAGATTGCTTATCCTGAAATATTGCGTGAACAAATGCCCAAAGCCCAATGGATTGTTTCAATTAGCGACAATGGCTGGTTTGGACATTCATTAGCCGGATATCAACAACTTCAAATGGCGCAAATACTTTCCCTGCTTACAGGACGCTATCAAGTAGTTGTCAATAACGATGGCCTCTCCTCAGTAATTGACGCCAATGGAGATATAATCGACAGTCTTCCCCCATTTAGCTCGGGACTCTTGCAAAGCAGTATATTTCCTGCTGAAGGTTTAACTCCATGGATAATTTGGCAGGAGTATCCTTCTCTTATTTTTTGTTCAATTTTTCTTATTTTTGTACTTTTTATTCAACTTCGTCGCTTATTCCAGTAATAATCTATTGCTGGCAGAGACAAGAGGAGTTATCCTTAGCGGTTTAGAGTCACTTAAAAAATTGGACTATGGATAATACCTATATACCACAAGAAGTTGAGGAACAAGCTCAACAGTATTGGCATAAAAAACAATCATTTAATGTTTCAGAAGATTTAAACAGAGAGAAATTTTATTGTTTATCCATGTTTCCCTACCCGAGTGGAACCTTGCACATGGGGCATGTTCGCAACTACACCATTGGAGACGTTATTGCCCGTTATCAACGAGCTTTGGGCAAAAATGTACTTCAGCCTATAGGTTGGGATGCTTTTGGTTTGCCCGCTGAAAATGCAGCGATTAAAAACGGCATTCCCCCGGCTGAGTGGACAAGAAAAAATATTGAATCAATGAAAAAACAATTTTTACGTCTGGGTAATGCCTATGATTGGCGACGTGAGATTTGTACGTGTACTCCTGAATATTATCGATGGGAACAATGGTTTTTCATTCGCTTATTTGAAAAAGGTTTAGTGTATAAGAAAAATGCCGTAGTAAACTGGGATCCCGTAGATCAGACTGTTTTGGCCAACGAACAAGTGATAGATGGACGCGGCTGGAGATCTGGTGCGCTTGTTGAGCGAAAGGAAATCTCTCAATGGTTTATCAAAATAACAGCTTATGCTGATGAATTACTCAGTTCGCTGGACACCTTAGAAGAATGGCCAGCCCAAGTGAAGCAAATGCAACGTAATTGGATAGGTCGCTCCACGGGTACTGAAATTTACTTCAACGTCACAAATTACCCTAAACGACTAAAGATATATACAACACGCCCCGATACCTTAATGGGTGCAACCTATCTTGCTGTAGCGACAGATCATCCTCTGGCTAAAGAGGCAGCAGGTAACCGTAAGGAAGTCAAAGAATTTATTGACAGCTGTCAAGGCACTAAAATGGCTGAAGCAGAACTCGCCACCATGGAGAAACGTGGGATAGCTACCGGCATGACTGCAATCCACCCTATAACCGGTGAGGAACTTCCAATATGGGTTGCAAATTTTGTACTGATGCAATATGGATCAGGAGCTGTAATGGCAGTTCCTGCCCATGATCAAAGGGATTGGGAATTTGCACGCAAATACAATCTCCCCATCAAAGAAGTCATTCAGCCTGCAAATCATGTCCAACATGATTTGAACAAATCTGCATACACTGGAGAAGGTGTACTGATCCACTCAGGTCAGTTTGATGGATTAAGCTCTACCCAAGCTATAGAAACAATAACTCATTTCCTTGAAGAGCATGATTCAGGTAAAGCAACAATTAACTACAGGCTTCGCGACTGGGGCGTATCAAGACAGAGATACTGGGGCACTCCCATTCCTATGATTTTATGCGAACAATGCGGCACTGTACCTGTTCCCGATGAAGATCTCCCCGTCGTTCTTCCAGAAAATGTCACAATCACCGGAACCGGCTCACCATTAGCCCAATGCCCTGAATTTGTTAATGTAAGTTGTCCTAAATGCGGTCAGGATGCAATTCGCGAAACAGACACTTTTGATACATTTGTTGAATCCTCTTGGTATTACGCTCGTTTTGCATGCAAAGGACAGGAAAATGCTATGCTTGACGATCGGGCAAAATACTGGACTCCTGTGGATCAATACGTTGGCGGTATCGAACATGCTGTGATGCATTTACTTTATGCCCGATTTTTCCACAAATTAATGCGTGATGAAGGATTAGTGAATTCAGATGAACCCTTTAAAGCCCTGTTGACTCAAGGTATGGTTTTAAAAGATGGCCACAAAATGTCCAAATCTGTAGGGAATGTGGTCGATCCCAATCATCTGATTGATACCTATGGTGCAGATACAGCCCGATTATTTGTTATGTTTGCTGCACCCCCTGAACAATCACTGGAGTGGTCAGATACAGCTGTCGAAGGGGCACATCGTTTTCTTAAACGAATTTGGGCGTTTGCCTATCAGCATCAAAAAATGTTTATTGAAGTAAACGACACTATTTTAAGTGGAAATGGGCATGTGAATTGGCAACAGGCAGAAAGCCGATTAAAGAAATCACGCCATGTTGTGCATCAAATTCTTGCCCAGGCAAGCCATGATTATGATCGGAATCAATTCAATACCGTAGTTTCAGGTTGTATGAAACTGTTTAATGAAATATCCAATTATTCTATTGAAACTGAAGAGGATAAATTTTTTATTCACTCCAGTCTAAGTATACTGTTGCGATTATTGGCACCTATAACACCTCATATCACACATCATATATGGCAACAACTAGGCTTTGAAAAAGCGATTATTGATGCTAATTGGCCCAGAGTAGATAAAGGTGCTTTAAAAACTGACGAAGTTGATTATGTTGTTCAGGTAAATGGAAAACTAAGAGCTCAATTTACAGCGAGTGTGGATGCAACAGAAGAAACTTTAATCGCTGAGGCAAAACAGCATGCAAAAGATTTTATTGCTGATAAAACAGTAAAAAAAGCAATCGTTGTAGCCCACAGACAATTAATAAATTTGGTTGTTGGCTAATGAAGTGTAATTACCCTGCTTCTTCTAATGTCCCGCATCAAGAACAATTTGCGGGACATTCAAAGCAAGCAACACGTTTCTCTGCGACTCTGCGCTATACAATTCCTTTATTAATCACACTCTTATTATCGGCCTGTGGATTTCATCTAAGAGGCATAAGTAACGTGCCTAGCTGGCTAAATAATGTTGCGATTATTTCTGTAAATAATGACAAGCAATTTATCTCAATACTGGAGTCACGACTTGAAAGTGCAAAAGTTCAAGTGAACTCAGATCCATCCAGTGCAAAATATTGGCTCATTATTAATGAAGTGAATCTGCAACAACAGATTGTCAGTGTTGGCGCGAGCACGAATCCCAGACAATATACTTTAACCCTAACTGTACTATTCGAAGTAAAAACACGCGCAGGTCAGGTTATCGAGGTCCCTGGGCAAATAAGTATCTCTCGTGAACTTACAATGAATAATGATAGAATACTGGGTTCTAAAGATGAAGAAAGTATTTTAATTGGAGAAATGAAGCAAGATGCAGTCACGCAGATTATTTATCGACTTGGACATTTGCCCCCTCCTCCACCAGATAAGAAAAGGTAGCTTGGAGAGAATACCTGTACCTTAGGTTCTGGGTAATCCCTTCCAGCTTACGTAAAATTGCTTAAGCTAACGTTATCATGCAAATCAAACAACAATTTCTTGCTCAGCAAGTAGAAAAAAAAATTGCAGCCCTCTACATGATTATTGGACAAGATAATTACTTGCTTGAGGACTCTTTGACTACAATAAAATCGGCAATTAAAAAACATCATAATTATGACGAAAAAATCCTATCTATCCAGTCAGCAGAAGACTGGAATGTAGTAAAAGAAGAAGCAAACAGTTATTCCTTATTTTCAGAAACCGTGCTCATAAATATTTTTTATGATAAAAAAACAATAGACGCCAATGGAAAAAAGATTTTAACAGAATATTTAAATTCGATTAATCCGCGATGTTTTATTGTTATTAGAGCCCCCAATGTTCCTGCGAAGCAATTACAATGGTTATCATCTCATGAACATGCTGTGCTGACACTGGTCTACTCCCTTAGTACGGATGCCCTCAAAGCCTGGATAACCACACAATTAAGGAAAAAGTCGCTGAATTTTAACCCTCAAATTCCCGATCTGATTCATCGATATACCCAGGGAAATATGTTGGCTTGTGCTCAGGTTATTGAAAAAATTTCTTTATCTTGTGCCCCCAACTGCAATTTAGAAATACATCAGGTTTTAGAACACTTATCCGATCAATGCGATCATGATCTTTTTGAGTTAGTTGATGCCTGTCTTCTTGGCCAAAGTGATAAAGCAATTCAGGTTTTACGCCATGCCGCAAATAACAAGACGGAGGTCACTTTAGTTTTATGGATCCTCAGTCAAGAAATAAGACTCATCATGCAGTTGTCTTTTTTAATGGAACAAAAAGTTGACTTTCAAACTGCCTGCAGTCAATTAAAAATTTGGGCACAACGCGTTAATCTTTATAAAACATGCTGTAATCGCCTTAATAAAAGCATCCTCCAGCAACTCCATCGATACTGTTATTCTATTGATGAATGCATTAAATCTAACCGTAACACCCAGGTATGGAACTCGCTGGAAAATGCTGCTTTATCTCTCTGCACAGGAAAGTTAATAGGTGACGCATGCACAGTATAGCTATTTTTGGGGGAGCTTTTGATCCAGTACACAATGGCCATCTGCAAGCCAGTATAACAATTCAAAATCATTTTAAATTTGATTCTTATATTTTTCTGCCTTGTAAAACACCAACCATAAAACCTCCTACTCTCGCCAGTAATGATCAAAGAATAGAGATGCTCAAACGGGCGATAAATAACCTGTCTGATTTCAAACTTGATTTACGTGAAATAGAACGGGATACCCCTTCCTACATGGTTGAAACCCTGAATAGTTTTAGAGAAGAATACCCTGACTCATCAATCACTTTAATTATCGGCTATGACGCTTTTCTCTCATTACCTAATTGGTATCAATGGGAGAAAATTATCACTCTGGCTAATTTATTGGTAATTAACCGATCCGAATTTGCAAAACACCCTGTTTCAGAAATTGTAAAAAATTTTTTGCAAAAGCATAAAATTAATGACAAAGACGAACTGTTAACTACTCAATCGGGAAAGGTGTTTTTATTTGATGCAGGTAATTATGAAATTTCTTCCACGGCGCTTCGTGAGGACATAAAAAAGGGAGCCAATGTGAATAACAGGCTCCCTTGTAAAGTCTATGAATACATCAAGTCTCAGGGATTATATCGATAAGCTTGAATGATTCATTAACTGAAACTGACTGCTTGGCTTTATTAATAAGTCCTGGCAAGTACCCTGAAACCCAGTTTATCACCGGTAAAAGCTGGTTATAGACTCTTGAGGTTTGAACATATTGTTGATATGGCAATGAGGTCATGCTAAGCACTGCGAAAACAAGCGAAAGAATAAGCACCCCGCGGGCAAACCCAAAAAACCCCCCCAATACTTTATCCATTGCTCCCAGACCACTGCCCCGTAAAAAGAGGCCAAGTATTGCATTAGCGATACCTCCGGTAATTAAAACCCCAAGAACAATAACCACAAAGCCGGCAAGGGTACGAAGGGATTGATCCTGAATATAAGGTTGCAAATAAGGATTAAGCGCATTTGAGTAGTTGTATCCAGCCCAAATAGCCAAGATCCATATTCCCAAGGCGATAAATTCTTTAATAAATCCTCTCAGGAGACCTGTAATAGTGGATAAACCAATTACTATGAATAAGATAATATCAATCCATTGTGCTTGCATTAGCTAACTCCGGTATTGACCACAAAACCATTTAACTGCATGGCGCTTGCTAATTGATTTTTTAATTTCATCACATCACTTCTAACAGGTGAGTGTCCAGCATAGACCTTATAAATTGCCCCCTGTTTTCCAGCTATTCTTATATAATTCGCTTTATATCCCTTCTTGTGTAATTTACTGACCAAAGCCTGGGCATTTTCCAATTTCGAAAATGAAGCCAGTTGAACAGCATAAATACCTTTTTTATTCAAAACAGGTGCAGGATTGGCTTTTGGCTTTACCGCAACTGCAAGCGGTTTTCTGACGGGTTTCGCTTTTAACTGGGCGACAGGGCGAACCGCTTGAACAGCAGGAGTCTTGAGTTGCTTTTTAACCACATTATTTGCAGCATTACTTAATGCCAATTCAATTGGTTTAGCTATAGACTCAGTTTGAGCCGCAGGCTCAATTCGGGTGGCAGGAACAGCAGCATTTTTAGCTACCTGAACAGATTGAATAAAATCTTCTTTAGCAAGTTCGGTAGTTTTTTGATTCAAAGCAGGAGTTTCTATCCTCGCTACTTTAATCGTTTTAAACATTTCCTCTTCATTGGTTACCACTACATTAGGTGTTTTGGGTTTGGGAGGTAACTGTACATGGACACTAAAATTATTTTCCAGACGTTGGCTGGATTTTTTCATCATTGCCGGCAAAAAAATTGCGCCTAATGATAAAACAACAGCCACACCAACTAAATGGTGTTTTAGCTTCTCATCAATTACTAATTTCATTGAATCTCCTATTAGCCATAACATGGCTCACAGTAAAAAAAGACCCGTAAACAACAATTAAGTCACCAGGTTTAGCTTGTTTCAATGCAGTTTCAAAAGCTATAAGTGGATTAGTATAACAAATTTCCACGGGAATTTCTGCATCCCTAAAAATCGCCAGCAACATATCGGCGCTGGCGGCTCGTTTGTTATCCAATTGTGCAAGATACCATCTATCAACGCAATCCTTTAGTGGCATAATTAAATTAAAAATATCTTTATCCTTTAAAGCTGAAAAGACAGCATGAATTTTCGATTTTTTGAATTTAAATAACGTATCTGCCAGTAGTTTTACTGATTGGGCATTATGCGACACATCAAATAAAGTACTCACACTACCCTTCTGCAATTGCAAACGCCCAGGAATAAAAATAGTTTTCATGGCCATTTGAAAATGCGCATGCGCTACCGGTAA
>NZ_CM001373.1:1341654-1378587 GCF_000236165.1 Fluoribacter dumoffii NY 23
CAGCAGCCGATTTCAATTGTATAGAAGGCTTGGGTAAACCCAAAATTGAAGGAAGCTTAAGTTTTTCATTATAAACAAGATCCCAACTGGCATCCTGTTCATGGATTGAGAATTCCTCATTATAAAAAAATGAGGGGGCAACCAGCTGCATTGCTGCATCAATGACTGCAGTTGGGGGGTTAATGTCAGCATAGATAAAGGGTTTACCAGGACGAAGAATCCCCGCTTTTTCATATCCGATGGCATCAAGGGTGGTACCCAAATAATCCTGATGGTCGAAATCTACTGTAGTAATTATAGATAATTGTGCATCTACAATGTTTGTAGCATCCAACCGTCCTCCTAACCCTACTTCAAGAATTAGGATATCGAGGTAGTTTTTTTTGAAATACCACAATGCCGCTAGTGTAGTCATTTCAAAATAAGTGAGGAAAATTTCACCGCGGGCTTCCTCAATAACACTAAAAGCCTGGCATAAATCTTCATCGGAAATAGGGGTTAAATTAATGCGGATGCGTTCATTAAACTCAATGAGATGAGGTGAAGTATAAGTTCCTACCTTGTAACCGGCACCATGATAAATCGCCTCAAGGGCAGTTACAGTCGAGCCTTTTCCATTGGTTCCCCCAACAGTGATAACCGGACAAGCTGGAAGTTGCAAATCTAGCATTTTTGCAACTTCCATGATGCGTGACAAGCCAAGGTGTATTTCTTGAATACTTCTATTTTCTAAATCATGTAACCATTCATCAATAGATCTCTTTTGAAGATCTACTGAAGAGGAGGCGTGCTTCGTCAATTTAATAGGAAGCGGCTTTGACAACTAAATCCCCTGCACCTTTGCGCGTTAATTTGGATATCAGCTCTGCAACCACAGGACGGATATCTTTTCGTTCAAGAATCATGTCAATGTGTCCATGTTCCAGCAAAAATTCACTGCGCTGAAATCCTTCGGGTAAGGTTTGTCTTACGGTTTGTTCAATTACTCTTGGACCTGCAAAGCCAATTAATGCATTGGGTTCAGCAATAATCACATCACCAAGGCTTGCAAAACTTGCTGAAACCCCTCCCATGGTTGGATCTGTCAAAACTACGATAAAGGGTAATCCTATTTCTGCAAACTTGGCCAAGGCTGCTGAAGTTTTGGCCATTTGCATTAATGAAAAAAGGCCTTCCTGCATGCGTGCACCACCGCTCGCTGTAAAACAGATATAGGGTCGTTGTTCTTTTGTTGCCGCTTCAATTGCACGAACGAACTTCTCCCCTACCGTAGCTCCCATGGAGCCTCCCATAAAATTAAATTCAAAGGCGCCAACAACTACAGGTTGCTGCAACAAGGTTCCTTTGACAATAATCAAAGCCTCCTTCTCGCCGGTTGCTTTCTGTGCCTGAGAGATTCTGTCTTTATATTTTTTCGAGTCCCTGAATTTTAATCGGTCTTGAGGTTCTAGTGATGCTGCGATCTCTTCTTGGCCCCCCTCATCAAGAAATTGCTTGATGCGAACACGAGCCGATATCCTGTGATGGAAGTTACAGGAAGGACAAACCATTAAGTTTCTTTCCAGCTCCGTACTGTAAAGTACTTCATTACATCCTGAACATTTAAGCCATAAACCTTCAGGAACTCCTTTTTTTTGGGAAGAATCAGTGCTAACTCTTGAAGGTAATAGTTTTTTAAACCAACTCATAATTGGAACCTAGTATTATTGAATCATGATATTATACACAGAAAAAAATATTCTTAAATCCACATAAGCAGGAATGATTTTTTTCTTGGTGTCATCTGAATGCAGCTCTGCGGCATTAAAAAATAAGTGCTATAGGCTCCCCCAATGAATGTCGTAGAGGGACTATTTCAGGTATTTGAAATTAAGAAATGAAATAGTTATAAGATTGAAATCATCTTGTTCAAAAAATACAACCTATTCATTTTAATCAAAATTTTTTTGATTTTTTTTAAAATAAACAAGCGGAAGCCTAAAGTTTTTCGTCCTTTGTCCGATAACATTTTCGAGTATGGTGAATTTGCAGGTAAAAGGAATTTGCCGAATCACAAATGTCCCAATCCAGGGATTCAGGTCTGAGGAGACTAAAATATGGCTCAAATTATTAATACGAACGTACCATCGTTAATTGCTCAGCGTAACTTATCTAAATCCAGTGACGCTATGGCTACAGCGATTCAGAGATTATCATCTGGCCTAAAAATTAATAGTGCGAAAGATGATGCTGCTGGACTCGCTATTACTACAAACATGACATCGCAAATTCGCGGTATGGACCAGGCAGTAAAAAATGCCAATGACGGTATTTCCCTGGCTCAGGTTGCTGAAGGTGCGATGCAAGAATCTACGGACATCTTGCAACGTATGAGAGAGCTAGCACTTCAATCTTCAAACGGAACCTACAGCCAAGCAAACCGCCAAGCTTTGCAAGATGAAGTAAACAATCTTTTGAATGAGATGGACAATATTGCTTACAGTACACAGTTCAATGGACAAACCCTATTGAATGGTTCGTATACTAATGCCTCACTGCAAATTGGTGCCAACGCGGGTGAAACCATTACCTTCTCGATAAACAGTATTGCCTCTTCAGATATAGGTCATATTGCTTATCAACAAGGAGCTGAAGTAAGTGGAAACGCCGCTACTGACATTACAATTGCTTTGGGCTCCAATGCAGCAGTCAATATTAGTTCCTCTGCAAACTATGTTGGTACAGCAAATGGTCAAGACAACACCTCTGCATTTGCCAAAGCAGCCGCAATCAATGCAGCAGGTATTTCTGGTTTGACCGTAACCGCCTCAACAATTGGTAGTGCTACCGTGGGTGCTATTGGTGGTGCAGCAGGAAATACATACAACCTGAGTATTAACGGCGTGGATGTATTTGTTAACCAGGACGTTTCCACTGCATTAAGTAACGATGCACTTATGGGAGCAATAAACGCTGCAAGCGATCAAACTGGTGTTGTAGCCAAACTTAACGGCGGTACCATGACCCTCACTGCTGCAGATGGAAGAAATATTGACGTCGTGGAAAGTGGTACTGGATTTACCGCAGGTACTAATGGATTGAGCGTCACAGGCGGCTCATTTGACGCAATTTTACGAGGAAATATCACTATTAGTGCGGATCAGGCCATTACCATAGGTGGAACAGCATCTGATATTGGTTTGGCAAGTAATATAAGCTTGGATACTCTGGGAGTTAATTCAGTAGATATTACTACCCAAGACGGCGCAGAAAAAGCTATATTGAGAATTAGTTCTGCCCTGGACCGCATTACTACCAACCGCTCTTCATTGGGTGCTTTGCAAAACCGATTGGATGCAACTGTGAATAACCTGCAAAACGTATCTGATAATATGTCTGCTGCACGCAGCCGTATTCAAGATACTGATTATGCAGCAGAAATGGCAAATTTAACTAAAAACCAAATTCTGCAACAAGCAGGAACAGCAATGTTGGCTCAAGCAAATGCTTTGCCACAATCTGTTCTTTCCTTGTTGGGATAGTTATAGAAAAAGATGTAAGAACCGAAATGCGGCTTTTGCCGCTTTTCGGCTTATTTTTATCCCAATGATTAAAGAGTTCGAACAATCAAGGGAAAGGAGTTAAAAATGACTATGGAATCAATTCCTCCAGCAAACAATAAATTGCTACAGACAGAGTCCGTCAAACTAAAAGACAAAAATATAAAGCCTTTGACGAAGTGTGCCACATCGGATCTCAATTTGGATATAGATGCGAAACAGGCCATTGATCATGCCACAGGCCTTTTGCAAACTATAGTCACTGACAAAATATCGGATAAAATAATCCGCAAAATACCCTCTGACGAATATTTGCATTTACTGCACTTGCTTGACGGAATAATTAGTGGTTCTATAGATAAACATATTTGATGCAGTTTATGGACAAATGTAATTTCTGATGAAATTACCATGATAAGGGAAGATTATGGGCCTATCAACTCCGGGTATTGGATCAGGTTTGGATATTAAAGGAATGGTTGAGGGTCTGGTAAAAGCTGACCTCATGCCTTTACAACTAAAGCATGATAAAAAGCTCAATTCGGTGACTATGGAATTGTCTGCTTTTGGACAATTAAAAAGTGCTATTTCCTCTTTTCAAACCACACTAAACACCCTGTCTTTGGCTAGTGAATTCAATAAAATGAATTGTCTGCTCAGTGAACCGGGATATATTTCCGCCTCTCTTACTGGCCAGGCAGATGAAGGTATCTATCAATTACAAGTCCAGCAACTTGCTCAATCACAAAGCCTTGCCAGTGGTTATTTCGCTAACAGCAGCACTTCAGTAGGCAGCGGTAGTATTACTATTAATTTTGGGACCTACAGTAACAGTAATACTACGTTCACGCCCAATGCAGCCGTTTCGCCCTTAACACTTAACATTAACGCGGGAAATGACAGCCTTACAGCAGTGCGGGATGCAATTAATGCTGCTAATGGAGGCGTTACTGCATCAATTGTACAAGATAGCCTTGGCTCAAGATTAACCCTAACCTCAACCGAAACAGGTGAAAACTACGCAATGCAAATTACGGGAAGCTTAACGTCCCTGAATTATGATCCTACAACAAACAATACTGCATTAACCCAAACAATGGCTGCGCAAAACTGTTTAGTAAAAATTAACGGCTTAGTGCTCAATGAAAGCAGCAATCAGATTGAAAATGCATTAGCAGGAATTAACCTCGATGTACAACAGGCTGATCCAAGTAAAACAATTACTTTAACAGTAAAAAAAGATGTCGATCACGTTAAGGGTTTAATCAATGATTTCGTAAAAAAATACAATGATTTTATGAAATTTCTTACCAACTTGACTGGTTTCGATATGGAAACCCGAAAAAAAGGGATTTTACAAGGTGATAACAAGCTCAGAGAGTTAAAAACAAATCTGTATAATTTGGCGACTAGCCCTTTAACCGCTACGGGTCCCATCCAAAGCCTTGCTGACCTTGGAATTACCTCTGACAAACATGGTTTATTGGAAATTGACTCAGAAATGCTGGAAAAGGTAATTGATAACAATTATCCGTATATTGCTAACTTATTTGCAAAAAAAATTAGCGCTACAGATCCAAACATTAAAATTAATTCATTAGACACGGAGGTCGCTTCAGGAGCATATGATGTCATATTAAGCGAATACACTCCTGGGGTAAGTATGTCAGGAACTATAGGCGGCATTCTTGCGAACTCCACAGATGGGATTACCCTAAACGGCACGGGTGACTTCAGTAGCTTATCGATAGATGTACTTTCAGGCCTGGTAGGAGCCAGAGGTCAAATCATCGTGAGTGACGGGTTAGCTTCTTTAATCGATGATTATTTGGGTTCTTTAATGGATGACGATGGTGAAATTGAAGAGAGAATAGACCGTTTGAATACTCAAGCAAAACAATTGGATGAAATGCAAGAGCAAATTAATGATCGAAGTGTTGCCCTGGAAAAAAGATATTATAAACAATGGAATGCAGTAGATTTGTTAATTGCACAAATGCAAAACACCAGTAATACACTCACCCAAATCTTGTCAAACTTACCCAAATTGAAAACCAAATAATTGGAGCATGATTCATGAAAAAGCCCTACCAACAAATAATAAATCAATACAAAACAATTGAGCTACAAACTCGTATTGATGCAGCCTCTCCCCACGAATTAATTCATTTGCTGCTGCAAGGGGCCAGGACTCATATTGCCACTGCCCAGGGCAATATTGAACGTAAAGAAATTCAGGAAAAGGGAGAACATATCAGTAAAGCCTTAAGCATCATTGAAGGTTTAAAAACCAGCTTAAACCACGAACAAGGAGGCGAGATAGCCCAAAACCTGCTCCAATTATACGGACATATAGAATTTTTGTTGCTAAAGGCCAATCTTAATAATGACAAAGAATTGTTGGCCCAATCCAATTTACTCCTTGCACAATTGCATGAAGCATGGCAAAAAGTAGGCCCCAACCATTCCGACTCGGACTCCTCACATTCTTCCTAATTTTTTTAACCAAAATTGTAGCCAGGATGTTTTCAGAAATACTCGAATTCTTCAGGCTACAAAACATTCAAAAAAGCATTTTTATTGAGTGAGAAGTTCTTATTAAGTACTTAATAAAAATCAGTTTGGCATCACCTCTGATAAGGGTTTTAACACATATTAAATACTGCAAAACTTTATTCTAAAAACCTTCAAAAAATACTGCAGGTTTGCAATTTTATGCTAGACTTTACCGAGTGGTTGCAGTGTATTCCACGCCGTGTTGTTTAAACATAAATCTAAGGAAGAAGATTAAACATGGAACAATTAAAATATACATTCGTAAAATCTACTCTTGTAATTGCTTTATTCGCATCAAGTTCTGCTTTTGCAGCTGGTGCTACAAGTGGACAACTCGTTATAATTAATGGCCTGAGCAATGTCGATGCTACTTCAGGCAACGCTGGAAGCACAGCCTCCGCGATATCTGTAGTAGTATCAGACAGTACTGGACCCTGCTCCACTACTGCAACCGTTGCTTATAACGGTACAGTAACTGTCAAATGGTCTGCTTCCAATACCCATAGCTCAACTTCTTGTACTGGTATTAGTTCCGTAGCAATCACCCCTCTTAAAACAACAATTGGAACTATTTCAACAATAGTTTATGACAATGTAAGTACAACAACAGTTCCTGCAACCACTGCAACTGGTCCTATAACCTATACACCGCCAACGACAACTTATGGCAACCTCGCCCTGATTGTCACTGGAACTGGCAACCCAAGCTCAGCAGTTACCGCATCTGCTACATCCTGGGGTATAGGTGCAGCCACAGCACCGGTTTTTGACACCAATAATGGTTCTCTAACTACTGTAGGTGTTCCTGGTGCTTCCGGTACCTATGGAATCAGAGCAGAAGAAATTATGAGACATTATGCCATTCAACCTTTTTTAGGATAATGGTTTAAGATCCAAATCCTCGTATAATTGTTTGGTCATTGAACTTAAATTCAATCTATCGAAAATTTTACGAGGATTTGTCTCAATAAGATTAAAGAATAATTTTGAAGTCTGCTTTCCTCGCGCCCTTATCATCCTTTCCATTCTTTTCTAATCAATGTATTCATTTTAAAGTTATTTTAAAAACTGCCGCTATAGAAATTACAATGGACCAAATTGAGATCATTATGAAAAGAATAAAATCAATAACAATCTCAATTGCTTTAATAACAATCAGTCAATTGACCTTTGCCCACATAAGGTATGGGGAAACTTTATGTAATTCACCGGATTATTTTTGCATGAAAACCAAGCAGGGCGAAACCTGGGAAAAGCTATTCCCCAATGCTGAGGAACGCGATATGGTACGCCGAATTAATCGTATGAACATTGCGTTACGTCCAGGCATGACTATAGCCGTACCCAAAAACATTGATCGCCTCACGATTTATGATGTTTCCCCTTTTCCAAGATATATTGATTCCCAAGGGGAAAAAACAATTTATGTAAGTCAGAAGAAACTCGCTTGGGCGGCCTATGACCAAGATGGTGAATTACTGTGGTGGGGACCAATTTCTTCAGGAATTGGGAAGTGTCCGGGTGTAATAGGTGGTTGCAGTACGCCTTCCGGTTCATTTCGCGTGGTACGAAAACAGGATATAGACTGCGTATCTACCGTGTTTCCCAGAAGATCAGATGGTAATGACGGCGGTGCGTTAATGCCTTATTGCATGCATTTTTTTAGAGGTTATGCATTGCATGGGAGTTATGAGGTACCAGGATTTAGAGCAAGCCATGGTTGTGTCAGGATGTTTATTGAAGATGCCCGTTGGCTTAATGAAGAGTTTATTGACTTGCCGGGTGACGGCATGAAAGGTACCCGAGTGGTAATTGATTCTCCTGATGATCCCAATGAACAATAGACAAATTATAGTCAACCTGTTAATATTTTATATGGTGAAATTTATATATTTGTGTGATAACGTTGCCTGTTGACTTTGTGATTTTAAAAACTGCTACAAGTGATGTTGGTTGTTATCAACCTAACCTGCAAGTTATTTTCAGTTTTTATTCAAAATAATACTTCGATACTCACAAAGCGAATTTTAGGTGCGCTATGTTCAGAAAAAACGCGAGGCAAAAAGACTAAATTCCAGACCTCTTTTTCGATTGAAGACGTCTGGAAGCGTTTAGCCAGGGAAATCTTAAGCCCTCCTTTATGACTGAAGTAGTATTTACAGAATCAATTTCATCGTGATGAATTTGGAGAATTATAAAAGCATGGCACATTACAATACGCGGTCCGATTCAGTAGTTACTTATGGGATACAATCGATTATGCCTTGGATGGTATGGGGTTTGGGTTGCTTATTTTATTTTTACGAATGTCTTTTACAAGTGTCCCCAAGTGTTATGAGTAATGAATTAATGAGGGATTTTTCAGTTACCAGCCAGACATTAGGTATTCTATCCGGCGTTTATTTTTATTCTTATGCGGCAATGCAATTACCTGGTGGTGTGCTAATGGACTATTTTGGCCCGCACCGATTGCTAACCCTTGCGACGGTTGTTTGTGCTGTAAGTACGATTGCTTTTGGGATGACTGACAATTTCTTTATGGCCTGTGTTGCCCGCTTGATGATAGGGTTTGGTTCTGCATTTGCGGCAGTAGGTACAATGAAACTCGCTGCAAACTGGTTCCCCGCGCAACGTTTTGCTTTACTGACGGGGCTTATGGTGACATTAGGGATGCTAGGTGCAATTGGAGGGGAAGCGCCTTTAGCATTATTGATCGACAGCTTTGGTTGGCGCCACAGTATGCTTATAATGGGGTTTATTGGCCTCATTCTCTCTGTGTTGCTTATCGTCATCGCTAAAGATACCCCTCAAAATCATGAAAAAACACATCCGCAAGTTCTTGAAGAAGAACGTCTCATCCCCAGTTTTCTTGCCCTGGTGAAAAACAAACAGCTGTGGTTAGTAGCTTGTTATGGGGGTCTCATGTATATGGCTACCCCAGTTTTTTGTGGCCTTTGGGGGGTACCCTTTTTAATGAATAAAATGATGATAACCAAAACCACTGCGGCAAATTATATCTCCCTGGTGTTCATCGGGTGGGCGATTGCAAGTCCTTTATGGGGAATATTTTCAAACCGAATTGGTTTAAGAAAGCCGCCTATGTACATTGGATGCATTGGTGCACTCTTATGCTCTTTGTTATTCATTTTTGCTCCCATTACTACGGCAATATATATGGAAATTTTATTGTTTGCATTTGGGATTTTTTCCGCGGGATTTTTACCTGCGTTTACTGTGGCTAAAGAACTATGTAATAGAAAATATGTTGCTACAGGCTTAAGTTTCATGAACATGATGAACATGATTGGCATTGCATTGGCGCAACCGCTCATCGGCTATATCCTTGACATAATGTGGAAAGGAGAGCTAAACGGGAATGTTCGGGTATATCCCCTGGAAGCATACCACACCGGACTTGCCATTCTTCCATTAGGAATGCTTATTGCCTTAATTATTTTACCCAAAATTAAAGAAACTTATTGCCAAAGTGTACATTAATGAAATAATACGAAACTTCCTGGATACAGCGGCCTGAGTGCTTGTTTGTTAGTCTGGGTGTAACACAGCGGATCTTGAAACTTTCTTGTTTCGCTCCGCTCGCTGCACACAGATGACAATACATACCGGCTGCACATTTTTAAAGTAGATTTGATATGGCTAAGAAACTATACATCAAAACCAACGGCTGCCAGATGAATGAATACGATTCAACTAAAATGGCAGAAGTTTTGCTGCAATCCCATGGTCTGGTTAAAACCGACAATGTGGAAGAAGCAGATGTAATATTGCTCAACACATGTTCTATTCGTGAAAAAGCTCAGGAGAAGGTTTTTTCCCAACTAGGACAATGGCGGGAATATAAAGCGAAAAACCCTCATGTTGTAATTGGTGTGGGCGGGTGCGTTGCAAGCCAGGAAGGCGAGGATATCATTAAACGGGCTCCTTTTGTGGATATCGTTTTTGGTCCACAAACATTGCACCGGCTTCCAACATTACTGAATGAAAGAATTGCAAAGAAAAAACCGGTTGTTGATATCAGTTTCCCTGAAATTGAAAAGTTTGATCATTTACCGACACCAAGAGCAGAGGGTCCAACTGCATTTGTCTCGATTATGGAAGGTTGCAGTAAATATTGCAGTTTCTGCGTTGTCCCCTATACCCGTGGAACGGAAATTAGCCGTCCTTTTGATGACGTCCTTGCCGAATGTTATCAATTAGCAACACAAGGAGTAAGGGAAATCAATTTATTAGGGCAAAATGTGAATGATTACCGTGGCGTTATGGAGAATGGTGATATCGCTGACCTGGCCCTTCTGATTCATTATCTTGCTGCAATAGAGGGTATAGGCAGAATTCGTTTTACAACGTCACATCCTTTGGCTTTCTCAGATAATTTAATTAATGCTTACGCAGAAGTACCTGAATTGGCGAACCATCTTCACTTGCCAGTGCAAAGTGGTTCTGATCGCATTTTAGGTTTAATGAAAAGGGGTTATACCGCACTGGAATTCAAATCAAAAATCAGAAAATTGCGCAAAGTGCGTCCAGACATCCGTTTATCCACAGATATTATTGTAGGTTTCCCCGGGGAAACAGATAAAGATTTTCAGGATACAATGGACTTGGTTCATGAAATAGGATTTGATACCTCCTTTAGTTTTATCTACAGTCCAAGACCTGGTACCCCAGCAGCCAACTTGCTAGATGACACCCCTCTAGAAGTGAAAAAACAAAGGCTGCAGATATTACAAAACAGACTTGTGCTGCAAGCTTCCCGTTACAGCCAATCTATGGTTGGAAGTACGCAAAAAATTCTGGTTACGGGCCATTCTAAAAAAGATTCCCAACAGCTTTCTGGTCGTACTGAATGCAACCGGGTAGTAAATTTTGATGGTCCAGCTCATTTAATAGGCCAATTTGTCGATGTTCAGATTAATGATGCATTGCCTAATTCATTACGAGGGCGTCTCATTGAAGTTGAGACCGCAACAATTTAATGATAGAGCATATTCATAAAACAATAACTGTTCCACGCGAGTATCACAATCAACGTATTGATAGTGTGCTCGCGCATTTACTCCCTGATTATTCGCGTTCACAAATCAGCAATTGGATTAAAAGTG
Source organism: Fluoribacter dumoffii NY 23 (assembly GCF_000236165.1). NCBI lineage: Bacteria > Pseudomonadati > Pseudomonadota > Gammaproteobacteria > Legionellales > Legionellaceae > Fluoribacter > Fluoribacter dumoffii. The sequence continues at coordinate 1,352,873 of NZ_CM001373.1, forward strand.
GTACAATTACACTGAATCAAAAATCCTGTAAACCTAAAGATAAAACTCTGGATGGAGATCTGATTGAAATTAATGTCGATTTCCCTTGTATAGAGAGGGACAAGGATTTTCATCAGTGTTTACCAGAAGAAATCCCTTTAACTATTGCTTATGAAGATGAGGATGTTTTAGTTCTCAATAAACCCGCCAATATGGTCGTTCATCCTGGCGCGGGAAATAAAGAACATACCTTGGTCAATGCCTTATTACATCATGAACCTTCCTTACAGCATCTACCCAGGGCAGGCATTATTCATCGATTGGATAAAGATACTACTGGTCTGTTAGTGGTAGCAAAAACTTTAACTGCACATACTTCTTTGATCCGTCAAATGCAGGCACGGGAAATTCAACGCCATTATATTACTCTGGTACAAGGACATATCATTTCAGGGGGTACGATTGATACAGGATTTGGAAGGCATCCTCGAAATCGCTTGAAAATGGCCGTACAAGAACAGGGCCGGCAAGCAATAACCCATTATTCAGTAAAAAAACAGTTCCAAGATTTTACTCTACTGGATATCAATCTTATGACTGGACGGACGCACCAAATCAGAGTCCATTTAGCTTACATTAATCATCCAGTTGTGGGCGACCCCCTTTATGGAGGGCGTATGCGCTTTCCTGCCCATGCAACAGAACAATTACGTGCCCTACTCCAAAACTTTAAAAGGCAAGCACTGCATGCCCGCACGCTCGGATTTCATCATCCCAGAACTGGAGATGAGTTGAGATTTATCGCACCGATACCGGATGATTTCCAACTTCTTCTTAACACATTGGATGAGCATTATGAAGAATAACCTAGCAAATTGGCCCGCACCAAAAAATATCACCGCCTTGAGTACAACTCGTCTATTTGGGTATAGCCAAGCTCCATATGACAGCAATAACATGGGCTTGCATGTAGGCGATAATGAACACCATGTGCTGCAAAACAGGCAACAACTTAGGGAATTATTGAATTTGCCCGGGGAGCCACAATGGTTAACTCAGACACATAGTACTCATTGTGTTATTGTAGAAGAAGATCCCGATAGAAATGCGGATGCCGCTATATCCCGCTCCAAAAATCACCCTTTGGTAATTCTTACTGCGGATTGTCTGCCCATTATGCTCTGTAATGTGCAAGGCACCGAAGTCGCAGCAGTCCATGCAGGATGGAAAGGGTTAGCGCATGGGATTATCGAAAATACACTTGAGAAAATGGAAAGTTCACCAACTGACGTATTGGCCTGGATAGGACCATCCATTTGTCAAAATTGTTATGAAGTGGGTGAAGAGGTATATCAAACATTTACCCATACTTATCCTTTAAGTAAACAAGGATTCAAACCGGTTAATGGGAAATGGTTGGCTAATTTACCTTTAATCGCTGAAATTATTTTGGCTGCAAAAGGCATAAAAGGAGTATATCAGTCTGGTTTATGTACTTTTGAGTTAAAAAATGAGTTGTATTCCTATCGAAGAACGGCACAAACAGGTAGAATAGCTACCTTAATCTGGTTTAATGATCAACCTCAGGACTAATAATATGATAAAATATATCAAATTCATTATAAGTACCCTGCTTCTTGTAACCGCCTCTTACACTTACGCGGCTAATGAAGCAACAACAACCCCCATACCCAGCCTGGCTCCAGCTTTAAAGAACATTATGCCTGCGATTGTAAATGTTGCAGTACAAGGCTATTTGCCAGCTAACGCGACTTCTCCCGGTTCTGCTGGAAACGAGGATGAGGCCCAAAACAACAAACAACCTCATCACACCGCCCCGGAAAAAGGACGTAAATTTGAAAGCATCGGTTCTGGTGTTATTTTGGATGCGAAAAATGGAATTATCATTACTAATGATCACGTAATCCGCAATGCAAATCTTGTCACTATTACTTTGCAAGATGGCCGTCGTTTAAAAGCAAAACTGATCGGCAGTGATAGTGAAACTGATTTGGCCATATTAAAAATTAACGCCACTAACCTGAAATCACTCCCTATAGGTGATTCAGATCAATTGCAAGTCGGTGACTTTGTTGTGGCTATTGGTAATCCTTTTGGTTTAAACAGTTTTGGTAACAGCCAGTCTGCAACTTTTGGTATTGTGAGTGCGTTAAAGCGCAGTGATTTAAATATCGAAGGGGTAGAAAACTTTATCCAAACGGATGCAGCAATAAACCCAGGAAATTCTGGTGGGGCATTGGTCAATACCAAAGGCGAATTGATCGGAATAAATACTGCGATTCTTTCTCCTTATGGGGGTAACGTGGGAATAGGTTTTGCTATACCTATCAATATGGCCAAAGATGTTGCCCAACAAATCATCAAATTCGGTTCAATTCATCGCGGATTGATGGGTATATTTGTTCAACATTTAACTCCTGAACTTGCTCAATCTCTAGGTTATCCAGAAGACCTCCAGGGAGCGTTAGTATCACAAGTTAATCCAAACTCTCCTGCTGAACGAGCTGGTTTAAAATCAGGGGATATTATTACCCAAATTAACAATACAAAAATCACGCAAGCAACTCAGGTCAAAACAACCATCAGCCTTTTACGAGTAGGATCTAATGTTAAACTGGTTGTTCAGCGTGATGGTAAAACAATCACTCTCGATGCAGTAGTAACCGACATTAAATCTCATGAACAAAAGCTTCAATCCGAGAACCCCTTCCTTTATGGACTGGCTTTAAGGAACTTTGAGCAAGAAACTCCACCGCATGGAAATGTCGTCGGTATCCAGGTTGTAGGCGCCTCAGAAACAAGTGCGGGATGGCGTGCAGGTTTAAGACCAGGAGATATTATTATCTCTGCGAATAAAACTCCTGTTAAAGACGTTAAATCATTACAACAAGTTGCTCAGCAGAAGAAAAAAGAACTACTGGTTCAAGTGCTACGAGGACCAGGCGCTATGTATTTATTAATCATTTAAAATTCAAATCCTAACCTGGGCGGCCAGCGGCCCCCCAGGTTCTCCCCTATCTCAAAGTACTGACTCAATATAATTTCCTTAATTTCAAACTCATTATAATTAGCTATCATTAATCTACAGCCCTCAACTTCCCAGGTTATTAAGATGCGCAATGATACGAAAACCGAGTTGGAAAAAATTATTTGCTTTATGTATATAAACGCTGATTTTTTTGCTGCACCTTTCTTAAATAATAAAATGTTTTCCTCCTGGGCTCGTACCTATCCTGGTATGAAAGAATTTTCAAATCAATTACATGAAGCCCTAGGAACCAGCAATCCGGTTGCTATCAATGAAGTAGACTGGTTGAAAGCTTTTCGTATAGCCATAGTTGGGTCTTCGATACTAAAAACGGGGGAATTTAGCAAAATGAATTGTTTATTGACCGGTAATTCAGAACCTTTATTTAATATCCTGAAGTCTAATCCCAATTTGGCCTCAGTTATAAAAAACCACATGAATTGTGATTTTTTTGAGAACTGGTATGCCACTCAATCCTCATCAATCAAACATAAAAGAGAAAAGCTTCTGACAAAATTAGAATGGTTAATCAAATCCATAGATTTTGAATTCGAAAACTACCAAACACAAAAACTAAAAGCACTTATCTCTATGGGTTTACCAAGAGGGGTTACTCTTGGTTATGAATATGAAGGCTTTGCTGTCAGTAATAATAAGGATGGCACTCCCAAACCCTCAAAAATCATAATAGAAAACAAGGGGTCCCATGATGTATCGGAATTGCAATTACTTGTAGATAAATTCAATTTTGCACAGAGTGCAAGAGATTCATTAAATAATCCATCCTTAAACGCATTTAGCAGGCTTAACCAGTTTTCTCAAAAGGTGAACGATAAAACTTTTGTTGACACATTCACCGCAGATAACGATTCAGAGGGTAAGCGATTATTAAAGATTATTGGTTATGCCTTAACAACAATATTTCTGGGACTAGGATTTTATCTCTCCTATAAAAATAAAGGCACATGGAAATTTTGGAAATCAGCTGAACACGAATTATTGGAGTCTGCAAAAGAAAAAACTGAGGCATTTACACCACTTATGATTCAGAAATCTGACTAAAAGGAGCTGGTGCAGCTTGAAAAATCCCTAAAACATAAAATCCCTGAAAAAAAAAGACTAACAGGCTTGACATCTTCTCATTAAAACGACAAAATCACGCAACTTGTGGCTATGTAGCTCAGCCGGTTAGAGCGCGGCACTCATAATGCTGAGGTCGGTGGTTCGAGTCCACCCATAGCCACCATCTGTACACCTCAAAACCAGATACAAACTTCAGCGCCTAAAGTGCAAGTTTAATCGTTATTCCTTTGAAACCCTCTGATTCTAGAACTAAAGTAACCGTGGCTAAAATGAATCAACTTAACACCCTAGTCTTTAAGCCATTAAGCGAACAGGATTTTATTTTATTGTATCGTTGGTTCAAGGAACCATTTATAAATCAATGGTATGCAGGAAGAAAACATTGGTCACTTGAGGACATTAGGAATAAATATTATCCAAGAGTTTCAGGTAAAGACAAAGTACCAAGCTTTATTGTGTATAAGGATAATTTGCCTATCGGTTTTATTCAATACTATGAGTTAAAGGATCATTTTCCAGAAGGCATACTAAATAGCAACAACTCCTTATTTTGCAATTATCAATCCCATGAATTAGCAGGCATTGATCTCTTTATTGCTTCCAGAGGCAACCGGGGTATAGGATTGGGAAAACAAATACTGGATGCATTTATAAGAAAACTCCCACCTGACATTCGTGGCATTCTCGTGGATCCTGCAATAAACAATTATCAAGCCATTCGCTGCTATGAAAAAGCCGGATTTCGACCTACAGTTTATAGCGAAGATAAAAGATACTTACTTTTACTCAAAGACCTTACAAAATGACTAAACACCCATTTTATATTAGAACTTTTAAACCAGGCGAGGAAGCGGAAATCTATCAGCTGTTTTATGATACCGTCCACTTTGTGAATTGTAGAGATTACACCAAGAGGCAACTTGATGTATGGGCGCCTAAAAATCCTGATTTAAGGGAATGGAGAAAATCTCTTACTAAAAACTATAGCTTTGTGGCTGTTGATTCAGTGACCGGGAAAATTATTGGATTTGCAGACCTGGAAGAAAATGGCTACCTTAACCGAGGATATGTCCATAAAGATTTTCAAAATCAGGGAATTGGTAACGCTTTATTAGAATGTCGCGAACATAAAGCCCTAGATTTAGGAATTACAGAACTTTTTTCAGACGTCAGCATCACTGCTAAGCCTTTTTTTGAGCGCCATGGGTATATTTCAGTAGCCATGCAAACTAAACAATTGCGCGGAACCCAATTAACAAACTATCGTATGATCAAAAAATTGCTCCCAATCTGAAATACAAACATCCTCGATGCAAAACATATTCTCTTTACACAAGAATAAAAAATAATTTTTTTAAAATGAATTTAATTTCCTTTTTCACTCAATTAAATACCCTCACTTTTAGATATTTTTAAATTCTGTATTTGCTATGTTGGATAGAAGTCACTTACACTAACACCACCGGCAGCAACAATTGGTCCATCCCAATAAACTAAATAGGTGAAAAAACAGATGATTCAGCGGTTACAATCCTATTTTCTTAAAGATACCACTTTGAAAACTGAAATCATTGCTGGAATCACAACTTTTTTAACGATGGTATATATAGCCTTCATCAATCCAAGCATTCTTCATGATGCCGGCATGGATCAGGGGGCGGTTTTCACTGCAACCTGTCTTATTACCGCCTTTGCCTGTTTGCTGGCGGGTCTAATCGCTAATACCCCTATTGGTATTGCCCCAGGAATGGCTTTAAATATTTTCTTTTCTTATACCGTTGTACAAGGGATGGGAATCCATTGGGAACAAGCTTTAGCTATTGTTTTTCTTTCTGGCGTCCTCTTCTTTCTCATCTCGCTCACCAGTTTGCGACGTCTTTTAATTGAAGCCATTCCTTATAATTTGCAAATTGCAATTTTAATAGGAATTAGTCTGTTAATTGCGTTAATCACCTTGCAAAATAATCAAATTATTATTGCAGACCATCACAATCTGATGCGTCTTGGTGAAATTACGCGGCCAGAAAGCGGGTTATTTTTATTAGGTTTCCTTCTTATCCTTACCCTTGATTATTATCAAATCCCAGGGGCTATCATCATCGGGATTCTGTCGATTACGGCTTTAAGTTTATTGATGGGTTTATCAACCTGGCAAGGTTTAGTTTCCATGCCCCCTTCCATGCAAGCCACTTTTTTAAAACTTGATTTTTCTGGCCTAAATACTGTTCTTGCCATAAAAGCAATATTCACCTTTTTCCTAATTGCCGTATTTGATGCAACAGGAACCTTGATTGGATTATTGAATCCATCGGTATTCAAACAAGAAAAAAATTATGCTAAACGTCTTAGCAATTGTTTAACAGCGGATGCAGCAGCTTCTGCTGTAGCAGGATTATTAGGCTCTGCAAGTACCTCGCCTTATATTGAGTCTGCAGCAGGAATTGAAGCCGGTGGTCGTGGGGGTATTACGGCGATAGTCATTGCCCTTGGTTTTATTCTAACGCTATTTTTTTCGCCTTTAGCTCGTATGATTCCTAATTTTGCTGTAGGACCTGCCCTTCTTTATGTGGCATGTTGTATGATGAAACATCTCACTGACATGAAACTGCAAGATATCAGTGAAATTGCACCCTGTATGGTCACCATCATGATGATTCCATTTACTGCCTCCATTGCGGATGGAATTGGTGGAGGTATAATTCTTTATACTCTTTTAAAACTGTTAACGCGACAAAAAATTAATTTCTTACTTTCTATATTAAGCGTTGTTTTTATAATATTCTTCCTCATTCGCTAAAACAAATTGACTTTAATTGTTTTAAAAACTGATCATAAGGATATCTCTAATGTCCCTCAAATGTTCCGTATTTATTGCCACCAGTGTCGATGGATTTATCTCTCGGGACGACGGTTCAATTGATTGGCTCATGAAGGCTAATTCAATGGTACCGGAAGGAGAAGATGGAGGTTATAAAGCGTTTATTTCAACAGTCGATGGATTGATCATGGGGAGGCATTCTTTTGAACAGGTATTATCATTTGATGAGTGGCCATACGGAACACTTCCAGTTACCGTCATGAGCAGCAAAACAGTAGACATTCCAGAACATTTACAAAAGCATGTCTCTTCATCATCTGAAACACCGCTCGCACTTGTTAAACGCCTTGAAAAAAAGGGGATGAAGCATCTTTACATTGATGGAGGAATTACCATTCAACAATTCCTTGCCGCAGAGCTCATTAATGAATTGACCATTACTTTAATTCCCCTATTAATTGGTTCCGGCCGTTCTTTGTTTGGTGAACTGGAAAATGATGTCGAGCTGCAACTTCTGGATACAAAAAATATCGGCAGCGGTATTGTACAATTAAAATACAAAGTCGTGAATACCAATCGCTTAAACTCCAATATACATTCCACTAAATCCAGTTGACGAGATTATTGGGTTCGTGTAGAAAAGTTAATTGAGCTTGGTTTGCACTAGAAGTTCAACTGAATGGCTTTTTGGAATACTACTCATCTACATGGAGGTTTGCATGACTAAATTTTTTGATCGAAAAACAAAAACGTTGTTTGTTACCGGAGGGAACACAAACACGGCTGATTTATCTGATAATCCATTACTTCAATTACCTGAGGCCGATGAGATAACACCCTCTCTCGTTCTGAGGAGACAACATGCCATACGGTCACGTTTCTTTGAAAAGCATTATATAAGTACAGCTGGTGAAGAATTCCATGGCAATTTTGATTTGAAAGACCCAACTAACGCAGATTTGGATGAAGTTATTGATACAATTTATTGTCCTTAATTTTTTAATGTATCTGAAATTGCCTTCTACAACACAAGTGGAAGGCAACCTTCTTCAATTAGTTTTAATGTTACAAAAAGCATATACATATTAGAAACCATCTGCTTATAATGCGTTTAGATGATATTTAAAATGTACACTTAGCTATTGATTATCATCGGATGTTTCATAAAAAAATGCGATTCTTTATTGAGTAAGGATGAAAATAAAATGAACAACACACACGGAAATTCGAACTCCAATCAACATGGTCACCAAACCACAAACCAATACCACCCTCCTATTGCAGTGGTTAGGACTCCAGGACATTTCCCTCACCCTAATGCTTTCTTTACGCCACACCATCATGGACATAATCCATATCAACATCAACATCAACATCAGCATCAACATGAGCAGCATCACCATCACCATACCCCTACTCGCTCTCCCTAGAAAGAGCGCCCCGGATAAGCCCAAATTTCCGGGGTTAAAAAGTCTATTTACTCAGTTGGTTTTTTTTGGTTTTTTATTCTATCAAACGCGAGCAATCCGCCTTGATTTTAGTTTTTCAATAGACTAAAAAAACAGAATTTTTAAGAAAACATAGAGAAAAAAACAGAAGATTCATCAGTATTTCATTAATTTATTAACAATTAAGATAATCTTAAAGCAAAAATTAAAAATGCTTCAAAATACCTTAAGTTACTCACCAAAAAAGCTATGGTAAGTTTATAAATTTAGTTATTATGTTACTTACTTATGATTTTGCGATTTTTCAATGCGCTCGATAGTAATTATAATTTTAACATTTTTTTGCTCTGCATTAATTCATGCAAATGAAATTAATATTTCCACAACAACCAAAAATGGAAATACCACTTTTTACCTGCAAGCAGGCGCGTTTAATTTAGAAAAAGATGCAAAACAAAGAGAAAAAGAATTATCCTCCCTCATAGGTGAACATATAGAAATCAAAAACCTCAACGATAAAAAACTTTATCTTGTCCAAATCGGCCCTATTAGCGATTACCTTACAGCCCGGGAGTTGCAGAATAAATTAACCCAAAAGATTAATGCCCAAAAATATCAAAAAAATATACAACAATCATCCACCACAACATCAGCGAATCCATCTGAAAACACCAACGACCAAACAGAGACACTCCCTCAAGAGGGCCAAATATGGAATTTGAGAAATGCAGATGTCAGAGCTGTAATAGCCGAGGTATCGCGGGTTACCGGGAAAAACTTTGTGATTGATCCCCGAGTTCAGGGAAAAATTTCAATCATATCAACCACTCCAATGAATAATAAAGAACTCTATCAGGTTTTTCTTTCGGTGTTACAAGTCTCAGGCTATGCCGCTATACCCAGTGGCGCAATTATTAAAATTATCCCTAATATTGATGCGAAAACTCAATCACCTGATTTGCTGAATGAATTAAAACATCCACCTCAAGGCGATGATATGATGGTGGCTGTTGTGCCTGTTCATTATGTCCCCGCAGAACAATTAGTACCAGTTTTGCGACCATTAATGCCCCAATGGAGCAGTATCTCTGCTTATGCGCCTTCGAACATGCTCATTCTCTCAGGAAGAGCGAATAACATACATAGCCTTGCGGAAATCATCAAACAAGTAGATAACTCCTCTGCAAATGGTATTGATATGGTCCATTTACAGCATTCCTTGGCTATGGATATAGCAGCTACACTAAAAGATCTGGTAAAAACCCAACCCAGCATGGGGGGAGTACGAACTCAGTTAACGGTAGCAGCAGATGATCGATCCAATTCATTACTTATCAGTGGTTCCAAAACAGATAGAATACGACTCAGAATGTTGATATTAAAGCTCGATAGAGAAAACTCTGAAGGGCTTAATACCAATACCCAGGTTGTTTATCTGAATTATCTGAGAGCAGAAGACCTGGTACCTATCCTTGCAGGTATTGCCCAAGCAAATTTCAGTGGTAATGTAGGGACTACGATTGGTACAGTGACTCGCCCTGCTTTGGACAGTACTAACCCTGCATCCAATCTCGTAGGTAATAGCGGTTCGCAGAACTCCGGCTCTCCTTTTCCGACAGGTGGCCCATCCCCGCTTTCACCTACCGGTGCAACAGCGAATACTACTTCCGCAACGACCCAAAATGAAGGGACAACAAAACCATCCGTACAGATTATTGCTGAACCTAATACCAATTCAATTATTCTTAATGCACCAGCATCTATTATCCGAATTCTGAAAAGGGTAATTAACCAGCTTGATATTAAACCAGCCCAGATTCTCATAGAAGCTTTGGTTGCAGAAATTAACCAATCCGATATTAATGATTTAGGTATTGAATGGGGAAGCGATCAACAAACAGGAAAACCAGCCAGCTTCAGACCAGGATTTGCTATAATTAATAGCAAAACCAGAAGCGATGATTTTCAAGCTCAAATCTATGCCTTGGCAAGAGAAAATAAAGCAAATATTTTATCCACTCCTTCGGTTGTAGTTCTTGATAATCGACAAGCTAAAATCCTGGTAGGTAAACAGGTTTCGATTGCATCTACCACTCAGCCTGCTAATGCTGGAGGTACAACAAATAATGGGGTTCCATTTACCACCTTTGATAGAGTTAACGTTGCATTACATCTATATGTCAGACCTCAAATTACACGAGGCCAAGGCATTCAAATGCAAATCGACCAAGGAAATGATACTCTGGATCCACCGGTTGTTGCTCCAAATACAACCACGCCAACATTTAGAATTAGCAGTATAGTCACCTCTGTTCATGTTGAAAGCGGGGACATTGTGGTTTTAGGAGGTTTGACCCAAGACAGTCTGAGTAACGATGATAACCGGATACCTGTGTTAGGAGATATACCAGGTGTTGGCCGGTTGTTTAAACGCAATATAAATTCCCGGGAAAAGCGAGTCCTTATGGTCTTCATAAAACCCATTATTTTGCGTAACGAACGAGAATCAATGCATATGACAGGAGAAAAATACAATAACGTTCGGCAATATGAACTGGACTGGTTGCGATCACAGGATGCCTATTTACAAAGTAATAACTCTACGGTTATGCCAGCTCTAAAACGTGCAGAACTGCCTAAACCGTTTAATCGACCCCCTTTACTAGTAACGAAATAGCCATGGAAAATGAAGAAAAATCACTGAAAATTCCCTACAGTTTTGCAAAAAACCATGGGATTGTTGTTGCCAGTGAAATGAGTGATAACCACGTGCTAGTTTATTATCTGCCCAATACTCCCCTGCAAGCACTTGCAGAAATAAAGCGGTTATTACAATGTGAGTTTACTTTAAAACAAGTTGATGAATCCGCCTTTCAACAGCATTTGGCACATGTGTATCAATCTAAATCGTCGATATTGGAAGCTGCTGGAGGTATGGAGGAAGACATGGATCTTTCCTTACTGGCAAGCCAACTTCCTGTCAGTGAAGATTTATTGGAAAATCAGGATGATGCACCTATTATTCGCCTGTTGAACGCCTTATTTACGCAAGCAATAAAACAAAAAGCCTCTGATATCCATATAGAAACTTATGAAGATCGGGTATTAGTACGTAATCGAATCGATGGGGTTTTGCATGAGGTTTTAGAGATTCAACGTGCTATAGCTCCCTTAGTGATTTCCAGAGTCAAGGTAATGGCCAAATTGGATATCGCTGAAAAGCGTATTCCCCAAGATGGACGTATTTCCCTTCGTATAGGTGGACATAATATTGATGTCCGGGTTTCAACCCTGCCCTCAAACCATGGTGAACGTGTGGTTTTGCGGATTCTCGATAAACAGGCCGCTCAATTGGATTTAAATCTATTAGGGATGCCTCAATCCACCCTGTTAGCCATGCGACAAATGATTGCAGAACCTCATGGGATTATTCTAGTGACCGGACCAACAGGTTCCGGAAAAACCACTTCTTTATACGCCATGTTAACTGAATTAAATCAAGTTACGCGAAATATCCTGACTATTGAAGACCCTATTGAATATGATCTTGAGGGCATTGGACAAACCCAGGTTAATACCAAAGTCCAAATGACCTTCGCAAAAGGTTTAAGAGCGATTCTACGACAGGACCCGGATGTGGTCATGATTGGAGAAATTCGTGATTTGGAAACTGCCGAAATTGCAGTTCAGGCAAGTCTTACCGGACACCTGGTTTTGTCCACCCTACATACAAATAGTGCATTAGGCGCGCTCACTCGTCTACGCGATATGGGGGTGGAATCCTTTCTTCTCTCTTCAAGTATTGTGGGGCTTATTGCTCAACGATTGGTTAGAAAATTATGTCCCCAGTGCAAAACTCCCCATCAACTCAGAGAAGATGAAATAGAACTGATGGGACTGGATTCTAAAGCTGATATTTCAAACGTTTATGAGGCTAAAGGCTGTGACTTTTGTAACAACCTGGGTTTTAAGGGAAGAACAGGGATTTACGAATTAATTACTGTTGATGAGGTATTAAGAGGAATGATTCATCGTCAAGAAAACTTGCAAACGATGGAAAATTATTTACGCCCTGGCACTCCCAGCATTCGCGAAGATGGATTCAAACGAGTGCTTGCTGGTGATACCTCGCTTGCTGAAATTCTTAGAGTGACAACACAAAACTAATAATACTTTAAGGATTTCCACCAAACGCTCTCTTATTTATTTGCTTTTCGATATATCGTTATAATTCATAAATAATTCATAAATTAGGCCCTTGAATAATTTCAGAAGGCGAGCCCGGGCATTTTTCTAAAAAAAGATTTCTTAGTAGTTAAACAGAAAATCTCCTATGAAAATCAAATGGTAATGGTTACTATTAGAGAGAGTTGCAATACGATGAAAACATCTCAAGAAGATATTGGAAAAGTAACTTAATAATAAAGATACTGCCAAAAGAAAGGAAACGGTTAGATGAGGCTTTGGATTAAAGGATGTATTTGCTTCAGTTTATATGCATTAGTATCCTGTACTGTATCCCTGCCCCCCCAAAGCCAGGTTAAAAATATAAAAAATGTTCCGACTATGGAGCACTCTATAAAAAAAAGCTTACAAAAAAAAGCTATTTTTTCCAAAGGCGAATGGCCAAAGAAACAATGGTGGTTGGAGTATAATTCTCCCGAATTAAATGGGTTAATGAACCAAGCTTTAGCAAATAATCCTTCCATTCAAGAGATTCAAAGCCGTATAACAGCTGCACGGCAGCAAGCAATTGTGACGCGCTCCCAATTATTCCCACTTGTTTTTTTTGATGCCCATGAAAATCGGCAATATTTAAGTAAAAACGGTTTATATCGGGCTTTCAACCATAAACTGCCTTTAAATGCCACGGTTCTGGATCTTTCTTTGTCATTTAATTTTGATTTTGATTTTTGGGGGCAAAATCGCAATTTATTTCGCGCTGCTGTTGGAGAAGCTAAAGTCAGGGAAGCAGAAGCGGCTGAAGTAGAACTTGTTATAAGCACAGCAATTGCACAGGCCTATTTTGCATATAAAACCAATCTCATAAGACAGAAACTTTATTTACAGTTAATTGAATTAAATGAAAAAATCACAAAATTACAAAACCTTTTGGTAAAAAAGGGGCTTTCTTCGGAATTGCCAGCCTTCGAAGCATCAGTAAATTTGTTTGAGACCAAAAAACTTTTATCGAGTATTACTGCTGAACTTGCAGTAGACAGGCATTTGCTTAATATTTTGGCAGGACAAGGGCCTGACACTCCTGTCTTGCTCTCCCCTTCTCTATCAAGCAAACCCAAAACCTTAAAAATTCCTAAAGTCTTACCCATAGATTTCATAGCCCGGAGACCTGACCTCATTGCACAAATTTGGAGGGCCAAGGCATTAGCCTATAAAACAGGAGCAGCTATGTCTGAATACTACCCCAATGTAAACCTTGTAGGCCTTGTGGGTCTTGAAAGTACAAGTTGGAGAAAATTTTTGGATATTTCAAGCGGGACGGCAGCCCTAAGACCTGCCATTCATTTGCCCGTCTTCACCGCAGGGGCCATACGCGCAAATATCAAAGCAACCAAAGCTCAATTTGATGCAGCAATTGAGGCATATAATAACCTGCTTTTATACAGTACCCAGGAGGTACTTGATGTTCTTGCCTTTGCTGAAGACATTTACCAGCAAAAAAGAGAGCAGGAACACGTAGTCGAATTTGCAAAACAACGCTATGAATTAAGTTATGTACGTCAGAAGAAAGGACTGGACAGTTTGCTTGATCTCTATTTTTTCCAGGAAGAATTGCTTCAAAAAAAACTGGTAGACGTTACGCTCCTTTATAACCAATACCTTGCCTCTATAAAATTAACCAAAGCTTTGGGAGGAGGTTATTATCAAAATACCATACCATTGGTGAACAACTCATGAATAAAAGATCGCCTTCTTTTTATTTTACCCTCATTCTTATTGTTCTGTTTGTTTTTTTCTTTTTATATTGGCTTTTTGTATGGAGAAATCAGGCCTATACGAATGATGCTTATGTACAAGGAAATCAAGTCTACATTAAAGCCTTACGTCCAGGATTTGTGACAGGCATTTATACAGATGATAGTTTTCTGGTTAAAAAAGGCCAACTTATTGTTTCTTTGAATGAAACAGATTCCCTGATTGCTTTAGAAAAAGCAAAAAAGAAACTTGCCAAAACAGTACGCGATGTTTGCCAGGCATTTCACGATGTATTTATATTGGCTGCGGAAATTGAGGTAAAGAAAGCAGAACTTTTAAAAGCCCAACAAAATTTGAAACATCGTCATGACGTCATTCATGTTAAAGGAATATCTTTAGAGGATTATCAGCATGCACAGGATGATTTAAAAGCCACCGCCGCATCATTAAAAAGTACTAAAAATAATTATCAAAAAATGTTGGCGTTTGTACAAGGTACTTCAATTATCGAACATCCGTGGGTGCAAGCTGCAGCCCAGGAAGTACGTGATGCCTGGGTACAATTATACCGCTGCAAGATCTACGCGCCAGTAGATGGCCTTGTAGCACAAAGGACTATCCAGGTAGGAATGTGGGTTTCTCCCAATGAACCGCTTATGTCCATCATTCCTTTAGATCAAATGTGGGTCAATGCCAACTTTAAAGAAACTCAGCTCAAAAAAATGCGTATTGGTCAGAAAGTCACCTTTACTTCCGATCTCTATGGCGCAAATGTTGTTTATCATGGCAGGATTGTTGGCCTTCCGGGAGGAGCAGGCAATGCTTTTTCATTATTGCCCCCGGAAAATCTCTCTGGAAACTGGATTAAAATCGTACAAAGACTACCTGTTCGTATTGCATTAATTCAGGATGAATTAAAAAAATTTCCTTTACGTATTGGACTTTCTTTAGAAGTTACCGCCAACCTATCCGATCAAAATGGACCTTTGGTACCCACCACGACATCTGGCGCGCCTCACTACATCACCGATATTTTTCAAAAAGAAGAAGCGGGGGATAAAAACCTTATTGCAGAGATTATAAGAACTAATTTGGATCCTAACCTTCAGAAATATGCCAACACTCCTTTAACTGTTAGTAACAAAATCTTAAATGGGTGAGGAAGAATGATTTTCTATATCTTACTCTTATCCTTAGCTGCTGTAATTTTCAATTTAACCTTGCCCATAATGGCTGGACTTTACATAGTCAGTGATCTGGGAGGAAGTCCTTATTTAACCTCGTATACAGTCAGTTTTTTTTGTATTGGTAATCTATTGGGAGTCCCCTTAGGAAAACCGGCAATAACTCGATTAAGCCCTATTCAGCTCTATGTGGTATGTTTTGCCTTAACCTCCTTATTTTCTTTGGGATGTGCCACAGCCAATGATTTTTATCATTTCATTTTATTCAGATTTTTGGAAGGACTCGCCTCAGGACCTGTTTTTCTCCTTATTACTTATACCTTGATTCCTTTATTAGCACCGAATAAAGACAAAAGTTATGTAGTTTCTTTAGTGCTGATTTGTCTCTCCATTATCCCTGTGCTGGGAGCTTCTTACGGTGCATGGATTGCCTACAATTACACTTGGCGTTTTCTTTTTTACTCCAATGTCCCGCTCTGTCTTTTCTTAATTGTATATGTTGGGTTTGGCTACAGAAAATACCACGAACCGGTGAAGCAAGTTTATTTTGATAAGCCTGGATATGCATTTTACTGTATCAGTATAGTTTTTATCGGAACCGCTTTAACCGTTGGTCAGGAATTGGACTGGTTTCGCTCTTCTTTAATCGTTTTTTTATTGATAACGGGAACCGTAAGTTTAATCTTTTTCGTACTGAGGAGTTGGTCGTCACCCTATCCTGTTGTTGAATTAAAATTGCTTAAAAATTTTTATTTTTCACTTGCAATGATCTACATTGCCCTATTCTTCGCGCTTTATTTTGGTATGGTTATTTTGTTATCGTTGTGGCTTAAATTGTATGTCAATTATACTCCAGATTGGATAGCATTAATCATAGGAACAATGGCGTTTTGTGGATGGATACCCGTACTCATTCACAAAAGGCGATATAAACCCTTTTTCCCATTAATCCTTGCCTTACTATTTTTTGCTATCTCCTGTTTTTATACCAGCAACTTTAACGTGGAGATTAATTTTGGCCGCATTGCTTTTTCCAGGGCATTGGCTGGAATCGGGCTGGCATTGTTTTTATCACCGCTTTTTCTATTGTCAGTACAAACTTTTCCTGAAACTAAGCTTGCTGAAGGCATTTGCTTTTTTCATGTAGCGCGTTTACTGGGAAGCGGATTAGGCGTCTCTTTATTTCTTATTTTGTGGCATAGGCGCGAGGTATTTTTTCATCTTCGACTAGGCAGCAGTTTGACTGATTTTTCTCAAGGGACCCAACAATTTTTTGAGCGTGCCAAATTATTTCATATCCAGGGAAAGCATGCTTCAGCACAATTGAATTATTATCTAACGCGACAAGCTACTGCCTTGGCTTTAGATGATTGTTTTTATCTCATGGGTTGGATAGCTCTCATTTTATTGTTTTTTCTGATTTTTTCTTATTGGGTAAGGATATTTATGTTCACAGATAAAAACAAAGATCTGGAAGTAATTTCGCCTGGGTGAATTAAGAATCTCGTGATGAATTCTTTTAACCCGGGGCTACGCTCCCCGGACTAAAAATATAAGGAAGGGATGATTAAAATTTATTCCATCTTGCGCCATGTGGTCCCATTGGGTCCATCTTCCAGTTCAATCCCTCGTTTTAACAAGTCTGCTCTTATTTGGTCAGCTCGTCCCCAGTTTTTATCAGCACGGGCTTGAAGTCGTTCAGCAATTAACTCTTCTATTTCTGTTTTGTCCTCTTCGGCAAAACCCGATTGTAAAAAAGATGCGGGATCTTCTTGTAATATACCCATTATCCCTGCTAAATACTTCAGTGTATTTGCCAGAATGACAGAGCGGGATTTATTGATTTCATGACTCAGTTGAAATAAAACAGACAATGCGACAGGAGTATTAAAATCGTCGTTCATCGCTTGATTAAATTCACTGATCCAGTGGTTATCCATTTCACCATCCGGGATAACCTGGCTGTCTTTTAAAGCCTGATATAAGCGAGCTAATGCTTTCCTGGAATTAAGCAGATTTTCTTCGGAGTAATTTAAGGAACTACGATAATGACTGCTTAAGAGAAAATAGCGTACCACTTCAGGATGGTGCTTGGCCAAAACATCAGCTATTGTATAAAAATTCCCTAATGATTTGGACATTTTTTCGTTATTGACTTGCAGCATTCCTACATGCAGCCAATAATTGGCAAAAGGTTTTTCAGTAGCGGCTTCACTTTGAGCTATTTCATTCTCATGATGTGGGAATTGCAGATCCAGCCCTCCACCATGAATATCAAACTGCTCTCCCAATTCACCCATAGCCATCGCAGAACATTCAATATGCCAACCTGGACGTCCTTCACCCCAAGGTGATGGCCAACTTGGTTCACCCTGTTTTGCTTTTTTCCACAAAACAAAATCGAGTGGTGATCGTTTTTCTTTGACGACCTCAACTCGCGCTCCAGCAACTAACCCTTCTAAATCTTTATGGGATAATTTCCCATAATCAGCAAAAGAATCGACTTGATAACATACATCACCATTATCGCTCAGATATGCATTTCCCTTCTCAAGTAAGCGTTCGATAAGTCGTATAATGCTCTCTATGTGTTCTGTTGCACGCGGTTCCACATCCGGAGGCAAAATATTCAGCGCTTTCGTATCCTCATTCATTGCCGCAATATATTGGGCCGTCAAATCATCGATTGGTATGGCACGCTCATGGGCGCGGGCGATAATTTTATCATCGATATCGGTAATGTTTCGCACGTATTTGACATCATAACCTTGAGAACGCAGGTACCGAACGATGACATCGAAAGATACCATAGAACGGGCATGGCCTATATGGCAATGATCATATACCGTAATACCACAAACATAGATACCAATTTTTCCAGGAGAAATAGAAACAAATGGCTCTTTTTTTCTGGTTAAAGAATTAAATAAATGCAACATGTCTACCCCTTTAGCTTACCCTATTTTTCCCCACGTATCTTTTAAATCAACTACACGATGAAATATACTAACACGTCCCTCTTTTGATTCATTCACGCAATAATATCCCAAACGCTCAAATTGAAATACTTCACCTATTGGCTGATGTGCTAAAGCTGGCTCGCAATAAGCTTGTTTTACTTTTAAGGAATCATGATTTAAAAATTTGAAGAAATCGTCTTCACGGCCAGGATTAGGATCATTAAATAAACGATCATATTCCAGGACGGTCACAGGATAGGCGTTTGCACAGGATACCCAATGAATGACCCCCTTCACTTTTCTGTCTTCCGGATTTTTACCCAAAGTTTTCTCATCGTAAGTACAACGCAACTCAATAAGGTTACCTTGCTCATCATGGATTGCTTCATGACATTTAATCACGTAAGCATGACGCAAACGTACTTCTGCACCAGGAGATAAACGAAAATATTTTTTAGGCGGCTCTTCCATGAAATCTGAACGCTCGATATAGATTTCCCGAGTAAAGGGTAACTCACGTGTCTCCGAGTCTGGATCTTGCTGATTAAAAACAGGCTTTAGCACTTCTACTTTGCCCTCAGGGTAATTTTCTATAATCACTTTTATAGGATCCATCACACACAAAGCACGCTTTGCGGTCCTGTTTAATTCGGCCCGAACACACTCCTCGAGGATGGACATATCAATTACTGAATCACTACGAGAAATTCCAATTACTTCACAAAACTGACGGATTGCAGCTGCAGGATACCCACGCTTACGCATACCACGGATAGTTGGCATTCTTGGGTCATCCCAGCCAGACACGGCCTTTTTTTCAACTAATTCACGTAATTTTCTTTTTGAAGTAACCGTGTGAGATAAATTCAAACGAGCGAATTCCGTTTGTATTGGTTTTGCAGGAACAGGTAAATTGTCAACAAACCAGTCATACAATGGCCGATGATCTTGAAACTCCAACGTACATAAAGAATGGGTAATTTTTTCCAAAGCATCAGAGATGGGATGAGCATAATCGTACATAGGATAAATACACCATTCATCTCCAGTGCGTTGATGATGGGCATGACGAATGCGATAGATCACAGGATCACGCATATTTACGTTTCCTGATTGCATGTCAATTTTTGCTCTTAATACATGGGTACCATCAGGAAATTCTCCAGCTTTCATGCGGGCAAATAAATCAAGGCTCTCTTCAATGGGTCTATTTCTGTAAGGACTTTCCCGTCCGGACTCCTGCAAGGTACCCCGATAGGCACGAATTTCTTCCATACTTAGGCTATCAACATAAGCCAAATCCTTTTTAATTAATAAAACTGCAAAATCATAAAGCTCATGGTAATAATCTGAAGAATGAGTCATTGCATGCCATTCGAAACCTAACCAGCGTACGTCTTCAATAATTGCGTTAACGTACTCTTCTTCCTCTTTGATGGGGTTAGTGTCATCGAAGCGTAAATAACAAATGCCTTTGAACTCTTGTGCCAGACCAAAATTCAAACATATAGATTTAGCATGTCCTACATGCAAATATCCGTTGGGCTCAGGAGGAAAACGAGTTACTACAGATTGGTGCTTGCCACTCGCCAGTTCATCAGTAATCAATTGTCTTATAAAATGAGCTCGCTTTTCAGTTAATTCTATCATTGGATTTTCCATCACTATTAGTACCATGAAGACCGATAAAACTAAAACCGGGTATTTTTTACCTCAGTATCTGTTTATGTCTTCGTCTTCACTCAAGCCACAATCATGCAACAGGCCACTCACAAACTACATGGGATTCAAATGGAGTAAGGAGATGGTTGAGTCCCTGTTGCCATCATTTTAAATTATTATCCATAGCATGTCGCATGGAAAAAATTAAATCTGCTCCTGCTTGCAACAGATCATTATTTGTATTGTATGCATTCAGAATTTGCGTTATGAGGGCTGCCCCCACAATAACACCATCTGCAAAACTTGCAACCTCTGCAGCCATCTCGGGTGTTTTTATACCAAAACCTACCATCAAGGGAAGTGTAGTTTGTGCTTTGCGATGTTGATATTGCGATTTCAAAGAAGAAGCATCCAAAGCATCTGACCCGGTAACACCCTTTAGAGAGACGTAGTACAAATATCCCTTCGCAAACTGATTAATTAAGGCCATCCGCTCATCGGAGGTCGTAGGTGAACAAAGAAAGATACTGTATAAACCATATTTTTGCCAGACTTTTGCCACATCTTCGCTTTCTTCAGGAGGCAAATCCACCAGAATAGTTCCATCCACCCCAGCCTCCGCTGCCTGTTTTGCAAAAAGCTCATAGCCCATATGTTCGACAGGATTTAAATAACCCATGATTACCACAGGGGTTGCTTGATCCTCTAAGCGAAATTCTTTCACCATATTTAATACCGTGTGGCAATGTACATCCTGGGCAAGCGCACGTTCCATCGCTCTTTGAATCACCGGACCTTCTGCCATGGGATCGGAAAATGGGATGCCTAATTCCAAGATATCAGCCCCAGCTTTGACCAGCTCATGCATCAGTTTAACGGTAACTTCTGGGTAAGGGTCTCCTGCGGTAATATAGGGACTTAGCATTTTTTTGCCTTTAGCTTTCAAGTCCATTAATTTTTTGTCAATTCGATTCATACGGTAATCCCATCTATTTGAGCAACAGTATGCATGTCTTTATCACCTCGACCTGATAAATTCACGATAATGTTTTGCTCTACGGACATTTTCTTTGCGAGTTTCATTGCATAAGCAACAGCATGGCTGGATTCAAGCGCAGGAATAATTCCTTCAACCCGGGTTAAGGTGCGAAACGCGTGCAATGCCTCATCGTCGTTAATTGCTTCGTAAATTACACGACCCGTATCTTTTAAATAGGCATGTTCTGGACCTACCCCAGGATAATCAAGGCCTGCTGATACTGAATGAGTGTCTTTAATTTGTCCGTACTCATCACACAGCAAATAAGTCCTATTCCCATGCAAAACCCCTGGCGTTCCAGCAATTAGCGAAGCAGAATGCTCACCGGTTTCCAAACCCTTTCCTCCGGCTTCAACCCCATATATAGTAACGGTTGAGTCATTCAGAAAAGGATAAAATAAACCGATAGCGTTAGACCCCCCACCGACACAAGCAACCAAAGCATCAGGTAATTGTCCTGTTTTTTCTATGAATTGAGCTCGTGCTTCGATGCCGATAACAGCTTGGAAATCACGAACCATCTGCGGGTAAGGATGAGGGCCAGCAACTGTTCCGATAATATAAAACGTATCATCTATATGGCTTACCCAATCCCGCATGGCTTCATTTAATGCATCTTTTAAAGTCTGTGAGCCTGCAGTAACCGGAACAACTTCAGCCCCCAACAATTTCATGCGATACACATTGGATGATTGCCGTTTAATATCTTCCGCACCCATATATACGACGCACTCCAAACCCAATTTTGCAGCTACTGTTGCTGATGCAACGCCATGCTGCCCTGCCCCTGTTTCGGCAATCACACGGGTTTTACCCATGCGTTTGGCAAGAAGTGCTTGTCCTACTGTATTATTAATCTTATGTGCCCCGGTGTGATTCAAATCCTCTCTTTTTAAGTAGATTTGAGCGCCACCGATTTCGTGGCTTAAACGGCGCGCATGATAAAGGGGGTTAGGCCGCCCTACGTAATCTTTTAATTCGGAATCCAATTCAGCTAAAAAATCGGGATCCTTTCTATACTTTGTATAAGCCTCTTCCAACTGCTTTAATGCATACATCAGAGTATCGGCTACAAAAATACCGCCATAGGGACCGAAGTGGCCGCGTGCATCAGGAAGTTCTTTTTTGTTCATTAATCTACCTTCATTTACTTCTAAAATGTAGCCTGGGTGAAGCGCAGCTAACCCGGGATTAGGGGGCTAATTTTCCGGGTTATGCTGCGCTTCACCCAGATTACCTTACTTACAATTTAAAATTTTCTGCATAAACCGGCTCATTTTGCCATGATCTTTAATTCCAGGCGACAGCTCGATGCCACTGCAGAGATCAACGGCATAAGGAGTGCATGATTTAATTGCTTCCAGAACATTAGCCTCATTCAGCCCCCCTGCCAGTATATAGGGTTTTCCTACTTTTTTAGGAATAATGTTCCAGTCAAAAACACATCCAGTACCTCCCCTTGCTGTTTCAGAGGGGGTATCGAGTAATAAAGCATGGGCAGTTTCAAACTCTTGTGCAGCATGCTGAATATGCTCCTCCGAATTTGAAGGTATGGCTTTAATAAAAGGTTTATTAAATTGCTGACAAAACTCAACAGGTTCATCCCCATGAAATTGCAATAAATGAATCGGTAATTCCTCTATTATTTTATAGACCATTTCTTGATCAGGATTAACCAAAACAGCGACCGAACTTACAAACGGGGGAAGATCGTTTAATAATATCTTTGCGTGTGCTAAGGAGACACAACGCGAACTCTTTGGATAAAAAACCAAACCAATCGCATCAACCCCTAAATTAATAGCATGGGCGATATCCTCACCACGTGTCATACCACACATTTTGACTCGTACACGCGCCAAACTCAATTATTTCTCCAAAAGAAAAGAGGGTCCTGGGTAGTTTTGCAATATAGAGAACTCCTGGGGATAAGTGACTTGCACCAAATACAATCCATAAGCAGGGGCTGTTTCAGCACCTAATCTCCTGTCTTTTGCCTTGAGTACCTCATCTACCCAAGAAACAGGATGTTTTCCTGAGCCTACCGCAATCAACACCCCCGCGATATTTCTTACCATATGATGTAAAAAGGCATTTGCAGTAATATCAATTATGACTAAATCACCCAGACGACTCACCTGTAATTTATGTATATTCCGCATAGGAGTATTTGATTGACACTCAACTGAGCGGAATGAAGTAAAATCATTCTCTCCCAGTAAGACCTGAGCAGCTTGATGCATCAACCGATGATCGAGTTGTCTGTATTGCCAGGTTACATTACTTCGTAATAAAGCGGGCCTAATAGGTCCATTATAGATGACATAACGGTATCTGCGTGCTGTTGCAGAATATCTTGCATGAAATTCCTCTGATAATTCCTTTCCCCACTTGACGCAAATATCTTTGGGAAGAAAAGAATTTGCACCATGAATCCATGCACGTATGCTGCGGATCTTGTCACAATCAAAATGGATGACTTGATTCGTAGCATGTACCCCAGTATCTGTCCTACCTGCACAAACAACAGAAATAGGGCAATCTGCCACCTTTGATAAAGCATGTTCTACGGCTTGTTGCACAGTATGCAAGCCTGTTTGTGCTTGCCAGCCATGATAGTGGCTACCATCGTACTCAAGCACCAAGGCGATACGCATTGATTATTCCTGATAAAAGGGTCAATTTATAATACAGCATATGTTTTGTCTATACTTTAGATAATTGATTTTCAAGTTTATTAATTATTATAGTAATTTCTCTTGGTCTAAGCTCTATTTTTTATTGATATACCTACGATATTTTTCTCAATCCTAAATTATCTTCCGGCAATTTTATTGATTTAATTCATTTAATTATGTTACTTTCTCCTCCCACAATTAAATAGTATCCATAATTGTGCTTCTTACGTATTTGGCATCTTAAATTTGAGAAATATTATGAAATGGAATTTATTTTATCCAGGTATTACTGCGTTATTGCTTGTCTGCCATGGCCAATCCTTCTCAAGGGATAATGAAATGACACGTAATCCTGTGCCGCACTCTGTTTCCCCTACTCAAAATAATTGGTTTGTATCCCTTGGAGGCGGCGCTCAATTTCCTGATCTAAATTCCCATATGAAAGTAAATAATGGCTCAGGTTTCCCACATCCGTTTGATTATGATCGGTATGCAATCACTAGTGATAATGGCGGTGTCATTGCAGCATCTGCAGGCAGGCGTTGGCAAAATGATAGTTTCTGGTTCCCCTCTTATTCATTGAGTGTTTTCTGGCAATATTTCTTCAAAACTCATCTTCGTGGTGAAATAACCCAATATTCCTTACCGGAGTTTACAAACTACAATTACAATTTGGATTTTACTTCCAATCTTTTATTGGCGTCAGGAAAAATTAATCTGTTTCGATATGGAATATTTTCACCTTATGTTAATGGCGGTATAGGAAGTTCTTTCAATGATGTATCTAATTATCGTGAACATGCGTTAGCTGGAATAACTCCGCGAGTCAGTCCTGGATTTAGAGGTTCTAATACCAGTGAGTTTGCTTATAATATTGGTGCTGGTATTGAAGTACAATTTTTACCGCAACTCATTTTCTCTTTAGGTTATATTTACCAGGATTTAGGTCCTGTCTCTGGAGGTAAGGGTGTGGATACCTGGACTGAACAATCCTTAAATCCTGGCTCTTATCGTTCCAATGAAGTTTTAGTCACCGCAACCTATCTTTTTGGGGCAGAGAAAAACGATATAAAATAAAAAATTAAAAGCAGGTATGAGAATCCATGCGCCTGTCCTGTTTATGACCCAGACTTTCCTTTGATCTCATCGATTAAGCGCTGCGCTTCTTCTTTTTGTGAACTCGTTCCATGTTCTATGACTTCATTTAAAGAATTTAATGCAGATTCTATATCTTCCATCCCTATATAAGTTCTTGCTAATGCCAGTAGGGTATCTAAAGCTTTTTTGTTCTTTAAATTAGAAAGATCCCTGCCATTTTCTTCCTGTGGTGTTTGTACCAATTCAGTTGGTTCCGAAGAAATAAAATCTAGAGTATTTTCATCCTTGCTGAACAGTTTTTGAGCAACATCTTCTTTTGGAGGCTGTGGCTCTGTAAGCAAATGATGGAGACCTGATTCAAATTCGAGAAGGTTATCATCTTGAGACACCTCGCTTTCCGCTTTTTTACCCTCAACTTGAGGAGAGGATATGTGTTCATCTTCAGCCGGTGCAATTTCCAATAAGTGCTCTTTATCTGCTGTTGCAAAAGGAGTCTCAATGGAAAGAGACCCCTGTTCCGGAGGTCCACTAACCCGCTCTGTATCCGCCTTTTCTGGGGGATAAACTATTTGTTCGGAAAGAGTTGAACCGTTGTTGGAAGAGGTCTCTGTTTTTTCTTCTGACTCAAAATCTAACCCAGGCGCAATTTCCAAGGGCGGAAGTTCGGATTTTAGCTTGAGTTCGAGGTCTGATTCTGATTGCGGTTTCAAATCTGGCTCATGTTTTAACTCGGGTTTAGGTTTTAACTCGGGTTTAGGTTTCAACTCAGGCTCAGATTTC